>JADGPZ010000073.1 GCA_017882165.1 Candidatus Kapaibacterium sp. | reverse complement strand
TATCCGAGTAGATTGCGAAAAGCTCGACGAAACCCCGGGCTCTGCTTGGCCTGCCGCAGGTGGCGGTCCGTGAGGGCGCGATGGCAAACCTCACGCTCCTGGAGCCCGGTCGCCAATGGCGATTCAGCGAGAGCGATATTCGTTCGAAGTCCCGCAACACCCCGTTTGTCGGTACGGAATTCACGGGCCGTGTCCTCGGCGCGATCAACAACAGCAAGGCTTTCTGGCGAGAATAGTCTCATAAGGTTGCCGGGATGAATATTGCGTAATGTCTTCTTCCGGGGGGTAACAAAATCGGTCGACCCTTGTTCTTAGGGTAGTCGTCAGATTGCAGCGGAGGGAAGATCATGGCGTTTGGCCCGGAAGTTGTTTAAGGCTATGTAACGCGTCCGATTGTGAACGGTGGGGCGCTTCGGTTTTCATCATAATCGGCCAATTCGATAGATTTTTATAGAAGTAGCTGTAACAAGTCGAAATCAGAACCGTAAAAAAGCTTAGAAGCAGTAGAGCACTCATAGCTCAATAGGTTTAGCCGGGATCTAGGGACAACCCCGGCTATTTGAAGACACAACACAACTCAATCAGGCCTCGGGTAACTCTCACCACCCGAGGTTTTTTTTTGTGGCTGTCGTATTTTTGTGGCGACAGGTTCATCGCTGCCGATGTTAGCAGTGCTGACCTCCATCCGCGGCATCGTTGCCGCATCACCACGAAAAATGAAATACGCTAACTCCATTCTCGAATTCGTCGGCAACACACCGCTGCTGAAGCTCAGTCGCGTCACGCCAAAAGACCTCAAAAGCACCGTTCTTGTTAAGCTCGAAGAGCTGAATCCGGGCGGATCGGTCAAGGACCGCATCGGCATCCGGATGATCGAGGACGCCGAAAAGTCGGGCCGACTGAAGCCGGGCGGCACGCTCGTCGAGCCGACCAGCGGCAATACCGGCATCGGAATGGTCCTCGCGGCCACCCAGAAGGGGTACAAATGCGTATTCGTAATGACGGACAAGGCGTCGATGGAGCGTGTCCGCTACCTACGCGCAATGGGCGCGGAAATCGTGATAGTCTCCAGCGCCGCAAAGGCAAGCTCGCCGGAGTATTATTACAACACCGCCGTTCGGCTGTCGCAGGAGATCCCGGGCGCGATCATGCTGAATCAGTATGACAACCCAAAGAACCCGGAAGCGCACTACAAGACGACCGGCCCCGAAATCTGGCGCGACACCGATGGCGAGGTCACTCACTTCATCGCTGGCATGGGAACGGGCGGGACGATCAGCGGCACCGGCCGATTCTTAAAAGAGCAGAACAAGAATATCCAGGTCGTTGCCGCCGATCCGGTCGGCTCGGCGATCAAGACCTTCAAGGACACAAACAGATTGGTCGAGGCGCTGCCGTATTTGGTCGAGGGCGTCGGGCAGGAGCGCATTCCACTGAACCTGCAACTCAAGTACATCGACGACATCATCAACGTGCAGGATAAGGATAGCTTCATGATGGCGCGGCGTCTGGCGAGAGAAGAGGGAATACTCTGCGGCGGCTCTTCGGGCATGAACGTCTGGGCTGCGCTACGCGTGGCCGAGCGCGCCCCGGCGGGCAGCGTGATCGTCACGATCATCTGCGACACCGGCGAGCGTTATCTCACCAAGCACCACTCGGACGAGTGGCTCCGCGATAAACGTTTGCTCGAAGCAGACCGGCTCTCGGTCGGCGTGCTGGCGGGAATGAAGAAGTCGCGAGTCGAAAAGTTAGTCAGCGTCTCGCCACACGATTCGGTGCGCGAAGCGATCGGGCGCATGGACGCCTCCGGCATCTCGCAGTTGCCGGTGATCGATTCCGAAGGGAAGTCCATTGGCTCCGTGCGGGAGTCGCGCCTAATGGCGCGCGCGCTCGAAGATCGCGCGATACTCGAGCAGCCGATCATCGACGTGATGGAAGCGTCGTTCCCGGTGGTCGATGAATCGGTCGATACCAAGAGCTGCGTCGCGATGCTGAAGGACTCGTCCGCGCTGCTCGTCGAGGAGTTCGGCCGCGTCACCGGCATCGTTACCCGGCACGATGTGCTGGAGTATTTGTAGCTCTCGAGCACGGAGATGGCATGTTCATCGGACACTTTGGAGTAGGACTCGGAGCGAAAAAAGCTGCGCCACGCGTCTCGCTCGGGACGCTGTTCCTCGCGGCGCAATTTCTCGATCTGCTGTGGCCCACGTTCTTGCTGATCGGCATCGAACGCGTAGCGATCAATCCGCCCGGCACGAGCCACGTGCCACTCGACTTCACCTACTATCCTTGGTCGCACAGCCTCGTCATGGTGCTGCTATGGAGTCTCGTTGTGGGCGGCATCTATTACGCTGTGCGAAGGAATGCGCGTGGTGCAATCGTGCTCGGCGCGCTGGTACTCAGCCATTGGGTCCTCGATCTCTTCGTGCATCATGCGGACTTGCCGCTCGCGCCCGGCGGTGCGACGTTTGCCGGATGGGCGTTATGGGACTATCCCGCGCTCGAACTTCCGATCGAACTCGCGATCTTCTTGATTGGCCTCATCGTCTACCAACGAACGACTACCCCGCGTGACCGCACAGGGAAATTGGCTCTCTTGGTGCTTACCGTATTCTTAGTTGCCGTTCACCTGGCTAATGTTCTCGGACCGCCGCCGCCAAGCGTTGAGGCGATCGCGTGGGTCGGCCAGTCGCAATGGCTCATCGTTGCGCTCGGCTACTGGGTGGACCGCCATCGTGTCCCGCGAGTGAATTCGGTTGAGGCTCCATTGCCCAACAAATCCACGGTCCATTAATTTAGGGCAAGTCCATATTTTCCAGTGCCCACTTCGCAATCGTCTTCATCAAATACTCTTTTCCTCTATGATCCGCGCTCGATACCGCTCAAGCTTAAACGTCTCACCTAAGTACAACCGCCGAATCTCCTCGTCTTCAGCGAGTTCTTCGGCACTTCCGGCGCGATAGATCGTGCCGTCAATCAGGATGTATGCGCGGTCAGTGATCGAGAGCGTCTCATGCACGTTGTGATCGGTGATGAGCACGCCAATGCCGCGCTCTTTCAAACGGATGACAATATGCATGATCTCTTCGACTGTGATCGGATCGATTCCGGCGAATGGCTCATCGAGCAGGATATAGCTTGGATTTGTAGCAAGCGAGCGGGCGATCTCGCAGCGCCGCCGCTCGCCGCCGGAGAGCGCGTATCCCGGCGATTTCCGAATGTTCGCGATGTTCAGCTCTTCCAAAAGCTGCTCGCAGCGTTCGCGGCGCTCTTTGCCGGGAAGCGGCATGAGTTCGAGCACTGCCAGCAAATTCTCTTCAACCGACATTTTTCGGAAGACCGACGCCTCCTGCGGCAGATAGCCGATGCCTTTGCGCGCGCGCGCATACATCGGCAGCGGCGTGATGTCCTCGCCATTGAGCAACACGCGGCCCGCATCCGGCTTGATGAGACCGGTAATCATGTAGAACGTCGTCGTTTTGCCGGCGCCGTTCGGCCCAAGCAGACCGACAATCTCGCCCGGCACAACCGACACGGACGAGTCCCTGACGACAGTTCGCTTGCCGTAAATCTTCTTAAGGTGTTCGGAACGTAGCTCGTGCATAATCAACTGGCAGATTTTCGTTGAACGGGCGGCTTTGGTGTTGGTTCCGTTGGCGTCTGCTTCGGAGTCGGAAGTGTGTCTCGCTTCAACACCGGTGCAGGTTGTGGGATGGCTGGCAATTCCCACGGCAAGACAAACTCCTCGCGCTGAGGGCGAAGTTGCGTGTGGCGCTCGTAATCCGAAAGCCGAAACGACTTTGCGCGGTGCCCGACGAATCGCTCCGGAAAGTACTCGCCTTCCGTTCCGGAAATCACAGCTAAGTGCTCGACCGATCTGCCCTTGAAGTCCATCCGGATCGTATCGCCGCTCGCACGGTTGACGCCGTCGGCCTTACCATCGCTCACCATAAAGTAGATTGAGAGGGCGCTGGCCAGGTCGTAAAGCTGCCGCGCGGTGTCGCGGGTGATGACGAGCATCATGCTGTCGCCTTGAAGCTGGTGGATGCGTCCCGAGTTCGGAAATTCATCCAGCGGGCTGGTCGCGAAGGCGTGGCCCACGGCGTAGATGCGTTGGATATGCCGGTCGTGCATGATCATCGCCACGCTATCGGCGTCGATCTCAGTTGAGTCGTTCCAAACGCGCTGTCGGGCGATCCCGCTCGCCGCACGGGAGACAGTCATGACCTCGCGCTTCTGATCGTACACAAGCGTGCCGCCAATAAGGCCGAAGCCCAATCGCAGTAGCCTGACGCTATCGATGGCAATGAATCGCGCCGAATCGCCCTGGTAAATTGTCATCGTGTCTGAGCGGAGGAAGGTCGTGTCGAATGTCGTGACCATCTTTCCGGTGCTATCGCGCACTTGCGTGCTGTCAAGATATTCGAGTAGCGGGTGCCTTGGCACGATCATATAATTCAGTTTCGCGAACCGGGCGAGCGTATCGCCGAAGATCGTCATCTGATCGGGTATATCTTCGACGGCGACATGTCCGCGCGCCCGCATCTGCCCGAGCGGACGCGAATCGAAAAGCCAATCGGCCGAGAGTCTCAGCGAGTCATTCGATAGATGGACGTGACCCTTTGAGGTTGTTTCCTCCAGCGCCTGGATGTGAATGATTGTATCGCCAGAGAGCGTGCCCGAATCGCTCTTCGCTTCGGCATGGCCCAGAAGAATTGTTGTCTGCGTTGAACGATAATAGATGAGGGAGTCGGATACGCTTGTGCTCTTGCCCTGAGTGATCGTAACATGATGCCGGAACCGCGCGACCTGGTTGTCCATGTCGTAGTCGCCTTCTCGAGCGGTCAGTTCGATGTCGCGGTCGAAGAGCCGGACGTTGCCATCGGCATGACCGATATGCGTCGAATCGTTGTACGTGACGAATGGAGCGTAGAGCGAGAGGGTATCCTGATGGATCTCGACATGGCCGATAAGATCCAAACGCCGAACAGTCTCGTATTGAATGGCCTTGTCGGCTGAGCCATAGAGTGGTGGCTGCGCGAACTCAAAGTGGTCGATGAAATTCTTGACCGGCAGGCCATTGATCTCACCGCGAACGAGCGTATCCGCCGTGGCGCGGACGGGTCCTTTATCCTGGGCATATGCTTCCCGCACGCAGAGCAGCGCGATGCTGAAGAGCGTGAGAAGAAGAAGTATGGAACGCGACAGAGCTTTCATCGTATTAGCGAGAGGCAAAACCGTCGAGCTATGGCAATCAATCCAAATAAGCTAACTGTCAAGGCGCAAGAGGCGCTCCAGGCCGCGATCGAGATCGCCGGCAATTATGGTAATTCCCAAATCGAGCCGGAGCATTTGCTCGCCGCGCTGGTGCAGGATCCGGAAGGCGCAGCCACCAGTGTGCTTCGGAAGCTGGGTGTCAATATCGACCAGCTTCGCATCCGCACGACCGGCTTGCTCGAAAAGCTTCCGAAAGTCGGCGGCGCTGGCGGCGGCCAGCAATTCGCGTCCAGCAATCTGAACAAGCTCTTCGACCAGGCCCGTATGGAAGCTGAAGGGCTGAAAGATGAGTATGTCTCGACCGAGCATTTGTTGCTCGCCGCGATTGATGGAAGTACCCCGGTCTCAAAGCTGCTGAAGGAGCAGGGTATTACAAAGAACGGTGTCCTCACGGCGCTCCAATCCGTGCGTGGCACCCAGCGCGTGACCGATCCAAATGCGGAGGACCGCTACCAATCGCTCGAGAAATACGGGCGCGATCTGACCGAGCTTGCTCGCAAAGGTAAGCTCGATCCGGTGATCGGGCGCGAAGAAGAAGTTCGCCGGGTGATGCAAGTGCTTGGCAGACGCACGAAGAATAACCCCGTTCTCATCGGTGATCCCGGAGTAGGGAAGACCGCTATCGTCGAGGGCATCGCGAATCGCATCGCCTCCGGCGATGTGCCGGAGGGACTCAAGAGCAAACGCATCGTCGCGCTTGATATGGGGACGCTCGTTGCCGGTACGAGCTTTCGTGGACAGTTCGAGGAACGGCTCAAAGCGATTGTGAAGGAAGTACAGGAATCGGCGGGGGAGATCATCCTCTTTATCGACGAACTGCATACGCTCATCGGCGCCGGTGCGACACAGGGCGCAATGGACGCTGCCAATATCCTGAAACCGGCGCTTGCTCGTGGCGAGCTTCATGCCATCGGCGCAACGACGCTCGATGAGTACCACAAGCACATCGAAAAGGACGCGGCGCTCGAACGACGATTCCAGCCGGTCTTTGTCGGTGAACCATCGGTCGAGGATACGATCTCGATCCTGCGCGGATTGCAGGAGAAATACGAAGTGCATCACGGCGTTCGCATTCGGGATGCCGCACTCATCGCAGCCGCGCAGCTATCGGACCGTTACATCGCCGATCGCTTCTTGCCCGACAAGGCGATCGATCTTGTCGATGAGGCCGCCAGCAAGCTCCGTATCGAGATCGACTCGATGCCGGTCGAGCTCGATCAGATCGAGCGCCGGATTCGCACGCTCGAAATCGAGCGCGAGGCTCTGCGCAGGGAGCGAGAGGTCGCATAGTGTACAAGGTCTACTGCGACTTCGACGAAACGGTCACAGCGCGCGATGTGGTGAATCAAGTCCTCGGACGATTCGGCACGCCGCTGGCGATGAGCATTTGGGATGATTTCCGAGCGGGCACTCGGAGTGCTGTCGAATGCTATCGCATCGCATGTTCAACAGTTTCGATTCCAGATCTGAAGCAGTACTATGACCTTCTCGATAAGCAAAAGCTTCGCGAGGGTTTCATTGCCTTTCTGGAATTCTGCCGAACAAACTCGATCGATCTGAAAATTGCGAGTGATGGGTTCAGCTCTATTATTCGCAATATACTGGCTGCGCACTCCATTGCGGACATTCCGGTCTGGACCAACGAGATCGAGTTGACCGAGTCGGGAAATCTTTCCGTCAAGTTTCCGCACGAGCGGGAGGGATGCAACCACTGCGCATCCTGCAAGTGCGCATTACTCCTGACTACAAGCGATGACAGCGATACCATCGTCTATGTCGGCGACGGCTATTCCGATTGGTGTCCGGCTTCGATGGCCGATGTTGTGTTTGCGACGCGCGAGCTTCCGGCCATGCTTGCCGAGCGAGGCATTCCGCACCATCCCTTTCGTGATTTTCATGAGGTGCAGACGATCCTTTCAACCTACTTGAAAGACCGGCCCAAGTACCGCCGAGAGCAAGCCCACCGGCGGCGGAAAGAATTGATTATGATGGAGTGAGATGATTATTCGACCTACCATTTTCGACCAATTCTCCGAAATCATCACTGCTCAATCGTCGCGGCTGGGCGGTGTCTCGCCCGAACCGTATGGCATGAACCTGAGCAGCCATGTTGGGGATGAGCAATCGAATGTGGATGAGAATCGCCGCCGGTATTTTGAAGCAATCGGGGTTCCGGCTGACGCAAAGGCGGTCTATCAGAATCAAGTTCATTCCGCGAATGTCAATCTCGTCACGGGTGATGAAGGTGTCGTGAAAGAATCCGACGCGTTGATCACTGCCGAGCCGAATGTGCTTTTGGGAGTGACTGTCGCAGATTGCACGCCGATCTTGCTCTATGATCCTAAGACTCAACTCATTGCAGCCATCCATGCCGGCTGGCGCGGGACGGAGCAGATGATTGCGCTTGCGGCGGTTCGCAGACTGATCGAGTTGGGAGCGAAGCCTGAGAATCTCTTTGCCTTCATCGGCGCCAGTGCTTCCAAAGAGAATTACGAAGTCGGCGTCGAAGTCGCGACTCTCTTCGAGAGCAAACACTCGACAGAATTACCGGGCGGCAAGTATCTTCTCGATGTCAAAGGCGCAAACCACGAGCAGCTTCTCTTCGCGGGCATTCCGGCAGAGCATATCGAGCTCTCGCCGCTCTGCACAATCTCGGACGAGCGGCTGCATTCCTATCGCCGAGATGGGGCGAAATCGGGGAGGATGCTTGCTGCGATTATGCGACTAATCTAAACTTGCAACGAGGGACGTGAATTGACGAAACTTTCAATCTGGCATCGCGTTCAGACTTCTATGAAAAAGCTACATCTTTGGTCTGGATTGTTATTACTCATTGCCGGTTGCATCCCAGCGAGCAATGCACCACAGCCATACGATCCAAGCCATTTCAATGGATGGCCTGGAAAGTGGCAGAGTGATCGGCCGCTTGTCCAAGGCAAGTCCCTGATCTATTCGTACATGTTGATCACCGACGCTAAGCCAATTAAGTCTGTTCCCGCATCGAGTCTTGGTGCTTTGGATGTCAGGGATTCGATTTCTGGTCAAGTACTTTACTTTGATTCTTTGAGGACGCTCAATGACTTCAATTCGGCGAGTCCATTCCTTTCGAATCAAGAAGATTCAATCGGCCTGAGATTTATCGGAAATGATTCAATTGCTCATTACATTCTCGGCTGGCCGGTGCATGACACGCTCGATGCGATCTACGACAGCTCGGTGCATTTTCGGTTTATCAGGATTTCCAGCTAACGACTACTCGACGGTCACAGACTTTGCCAGATTTCTCGGTTGATCGACATTGCAACCGCGAGCGGTTGCCATGTAATAGGCGAGGAGTTGCAGCGGCACGACGGAGAGGATCGGCGTGAGCATCGGGATTGTCTCGGGAATGAAGATTACTTGTTCGGCCAATTCGGTGATTTGCTCGTCGCCCTCAGTCGCGATGGCGATGACATGTCCTTTGCGCGCGCGAACTTCCTGGATATTCGAGAGGATCTTCTCGTACACGTCGTCGTGCGGCGCGACGAACACGACCGGCATGTTCTCGTCGATGAGCGCGATGGGTCCGTGCTTCATTTCGGCGGCAGGGTAGCCTTCGGCATGGATGTAAGAAATCTCCTTGAGCTTCAGCGCGCCTTCGAGTGCGGCGGGATAGTTATAGCCACGACCTAGATAGAGGAAGTTCGTCGCATCTTTGAAGATCTCCGCGATCTGCTTCACCTGTTGCTCGGTATTCTCGATCGTTTGCTGAACCTTGTCCGGAAGCGCGAGCAACTCACGGATCATTGCGCGGCCATCGACAACTGATAAATGCCGCATCCGACCCAACATGATCGTTATCAATGCAAACACTGTGAGTTGTGATGTAAAAGCCTTTGTCGAGGCTACACCGATTTCTGGACCCGCGTGAATATAAACGCCGCCATCGGACTCTCGAGCGATGGTAGAGCCGACAACGTTTACGATGCCAAGTCCGAGTGCGCCCTTGCGTTTTCCTTCTCGCAGTGCTGCCAGTGTATCTGCCGTCTCGCCTGATTGACTGATCGCAAACATAACGTCATCATCGCCCACGATCGGATTCCGGTAACGAAACTCGCTGGCGTATTCAATATCGACCGGGATGCGGGCGTACTGCTCGATCATGTATTTGCCGATCAGTCCCGCGTGGAAACTCGTACCGCATGCGGTAATAAGAATCCGGTTGACGCGGCGCAATTCGCGAAGGTGATTTTCGAGGCCACCGAGAACGACGTTACCCTCTTCCTCAACGACACGACCGCGCATGGCATCCGTGATGGTGCGGGGTTGTTCGTAAATCTCCTTCAACATGAAGTGATCGAAGCCGCCTTTTTCGATTGCTTCGAGTTCCATCTCGATATGTTCGATCGTCTTTGTGATCTCAACGTTCGAAATCGTGCGCGTCTTAATTCCACTACGGGTTATGGTCGCCATCTCGTTATCCGAGAGATAGATCACCTGCCGTGTATGTGCAATGATCGCGGCGGCATCGCTTGCAACGAAATAATCATTGTCATTGCCGACGCCAATTACCAATGGCGAGCCTTTTCGCGCGACGACGATCTCGTCCGGATTCTCCGACGAGATTACAGCGATGCCATAGGCGCCGACAACTTCATTCAAGGAAAGCCTCACGGCTTCGGTAAGATTATGACTTTGCTCGAAGAACTCACCGATCAGATGCGCGAGTACCTCTGTGTCGGTCTCGGTCTGGAATATGTGGCCGCGCGAGATGAGGTGCTTCTTGATCTGCGAATAATTCTCGATGATCCCGTTATGGATGATCGCGATCTTGCCGCTTTGATCCGTGTGTGGGTGAGCATTCACATCGCTTGGCGCGCCGTGCGTGGCCCAGCGCGTGTGGCCGATGCCGATCGTGGAGAGGTGAGGATTCCGTGCGGAGAGTTCTTCCAGATCGGTGACTTTGCCCTTGCACTTCTCGATCACAAGCTGATGAGCAGAGAGAAGCTGCGTCGAATGACCATTCGAAGAAATGGCGGCTTGTAAGTCTTCGAGCAGCGCCAAGCCGGCGGAGTCATAGCCCCGATACTCCAATCGTTTCAGGCCCGAAAGCAGGATGGGGGTGGCTTCGCGATTACCGATATACCCGACGATTCCGCACATAGCTCGACAAGGATGATTTTAGATGAGATGCTCAGCAATCAGACGAACAACACCTCTCGATGTTCCGGCTCCGCGAAAAAAAGAATCGGGTATCGGATACGATCCGATACCCGATTGCTCGGATAAGACTTCTAAGCTACTTTACATCCCAGATCCGTAGCGTCGTTCCATAGACCGCCGCAGCGAGTTTGCCGTTTGGACTGATCGCCACACCTGAGGAGTTGCCGAGGCTCACTGGCGCATCGAAAAGATGCGATGCGGAACCATCGGTCATGTTGAACAGGCCCACTGCATTTCCCTGACCCGAACGGTACTGCGCAATAAATCGAGCATCGTCCGGATGGATCCCAAAGGACGATCCGTATGAGGCCAGGATCGTGCTGGGGTTAATCGCTACTCCGGTCGTGACGTTATAGAAAAACATTGATGATCCGGCAATCGCGAGGACTGTGCCATCCGGTGAAAGTATCGCGCCCGTTCCCATTCCATAGTTCATGCTATCCTGCCCGGCGGCCGCAATCGGGAAGCTCGTTATGGCCTTGTTCGAAGCCATATCCCATTCGTATGCTGTGCTTCCCGATGTGGCCAGGAGTTGTGTCCCATTCGCCGTAAGGCCAATCACAGCACCAGATGGGACCGCGTAGGTTGCCGTGTATGTCAGCGACGCGATATCGTACTTAAACGTACCATGTGTCTGGTCTGAACCGATGACGGAAGCACCGTCCGGGCTGAGAACTTCGGAGTTGGCGCTAATGCTGGACGGTGTGAGACGTGTCCCGTCGCTCTTCCAACAATTGAACGTGCCATAACTTCCGGTGCTCGTCAGGAGCGTTTTACCGTCGGCACTAAATTGAATCGAAGCCCCGGAATATTTTGAGGACGAGAATCCTGCCGGGATTGTCGTCAATGTATTGCCGGTTGCGACATCGAGAATCACGACGTCCGTCCCATTCGAAGCAATGGTCGCAAGCTTCAACCCATCCGGGCTGAAGGCCAACGCCTTGCCATTGAAGCTGCCGCTAATATCAATATGAATGTCGCTTGCTTGATTGTTGCAAGCTACAAGTGCAGGAGTGGTCGTTTGGACGCCCTCGGCACCGGCCATGATGATCTGCGGCTGCGCGATATCGCCCGAGGCGGCGGTGGCCGCCATCGAAAGTGCTGTGCCCGCAGGAGCGGTGAGCCTGAAATTTCCATCCGTCGTGTAGACGTAGCTCATTCCTCCAGCCCAGGTGGCCATGACCATTCCAGCAATTGGCTGTCCATTGCAATTGTTCAGCTGGCCCATAAGATAATTCGGACACGGCGAATTGAGCGAGATCTGTCCCAAGTCCGTCGTCACGTTTGGTGGTACGTTGACAGGCATGGGTGTGTTCGTATAAAACAGACCATGATTCTCGGACGCGAGGACCTGAAGGATTACTTTGGTCGAATTTGCAGGGACTCTGACCGAGAAATGTCCGCCGCCATCGGTCACGACATTCGGCTGTCCGCCCTCGACATACGCCCCGAGATTGATCGTGACGCCGGGTATCGGTGTGCCATTGCAAATGATCTGTCCGGTGATCGTACCATACGGGCACTGCATGTCGTAATTCCAAAACGTAAAGTGTGTGACCGTGCCGGTATACGAATTTCCGCTTTTGGTGGCGGTCCCTTCTTCCTTCCAGAGGCCAAGCGTCTCATCGAAGTACCAGAGTGGAATGGATGCAGGAGCGGAGGCGAGGAGCGAAGCTGAGATTGGCATCGTAAGCGTAGCGGGTTGGCCCGAGGCAGGTTGGAGCAGCTCGCCATTCGAGCCATGCAGTTCAGCGATAATCACACCATAGGATTGAAGTTGCGCCGAAGATCCGTCGGTCCGCTGACCGGACAAATCGCCGGCGAAGAGATGCGAGAAAGTGGCGTTCGATGGATCGAGATGCTTCGCGCTAACGGAGACCGTGCCCGTGTATGCCGAGCCGGAGGAAGTGACAACGCCGCCAGCCGATAAGCTGACGCTTCCGCCACCCGGGAGCGTGACACTTCCGCCGCTCGTCCCGCTGATCGTGCCAATCGGTGCGCTGCTGGCCATCGAAAGACTCATGTAGGTCACGCCATTCACAGTTGGAGCGCATGCGCGGGCGCCGTTGAAATAACCGGACTTTTGCGCGATGATAAACGCGTGGTTCTGAGCAACGCTGACGCTATGCAACGCGAAGAGTCCATTCACATCTGTCGTGGCTATGGTATTTCCTGCCGGGCCTGCGGTTATAGCAACCCCTGCGAGCGGTGCGCCGGACTCATCGGTAATCTGTCCAGCTATTGTCGTCGAAACGTAAGAGCCTTCGGGTGGTGTCGTTGGCGCGACTCGGCAGCCAGCCGTGAGTGCGGCAAGTGCCAGCAAGGCGAAGAATGCAAACGAACCGATTCGAAACGAGATGCGGATTTGTGCTGATCTCATAGTTCTGGGGAAGAAAATATTCAATCGTCGGACGTTACTCTCGGTAACCGTTCTTCCTAAGAATGCTTTAAAACCCCAAAAGTTACGCGACAATCTGAAAAAAAGTAATAAAAGATGTCAGAATGCCGTTCTTGAAGCTTCTGAGAAATCCAAGCAATACCCGTGTTTAACCTTCGAACCTTAGCTTTTCTCGCCGTTGGCGCCGTTTGCGGCACGACGAGCCGCTATGCGATCGGAGTCTGGTTCTCGCGCTGGTCCGTCGCGCCGCCCGATTTCCCGTGGCCGACATTCGTCATCAATATTACTGGTTCTCTTCTGCTCGGGTTTCTGATGCGGTATCTGACGGCCATAGCATCAACGCCTCAAATGCGTCTCATGCTCACAACCGGCTTTTGCGGCGCATACACAACGATGAGCACGTTCAGCTACGAATTCATCTCGCTCATGACCGAGCGGCAATACGTAACAGCAGCATTTTACATGGGCGGCACGATGGTGTTGACGCCAGCGGCGTGTCTGGCCGGTTTTGCACTTGCGGAAGCAATCTTATGATCATTCATCAGTGGAATCAGCTAAAATCAGCGTAATCCAGGTTTATGAAAGGAACAGACGTTAAACCCGGCGATTCATCCGATCCATTCGTAACGATGCGCATCTTCATCGGCGAGTCCGACCGCGCTGAAGAGGGCGCGTGGAAAGGCAAGCCGCTCTGGGAGGCGCTGTTGAACGACTTCCGCCAGCGCGGTTTGGCCGGCTGCACGGTCGAGCGCGCCATTGCCGGTTTTGGCGCGAGTGCCAAGCGGCGAAGCATCCTGAGCGAGTATCTTTCGAGCGACCTGCCCATCATCGTCGAAGTAATCGACCGCGAGTCCCGCATCCGACAGATTCTGCCCGAGATCGACGAGATGATCACCGGCGGCATGGTCACAATCGAACCGGTGGAGGTGGTGATTTACCGGCATCATAAAGACAAGTGATCCCTTGTTCTCGCGGCTGAGACCCAAAACTTCCGTATTTTTGCAAATTCAAATAGCTGCAACCCGCCTGATTCAAACCAGATACACCGACCGAAACCACATGACTCGATCGATCAAGACCTACTTCAATAGACTCGCCCCCATCGCATTGGGTGTGCTGACACTCGCATTCCTGAACACGTCTGTGTTCGCCCAGAATCCGACGGTACCGGATACTGCTATCCATGCCGCCGCGCCAGCATCCGCCCAGCCGAGCGCTGTTGTGGCGACTCCATCCGAAGCGCCAGCCCCGAATGCCGAATCCTCGACCGAGGCTGCCGGCGAAGCGAACCTCGTCCTGCCCGATCTTTCGAGCGTCCAGTTCATGGGGATGGACGGCCATAGCCTACTCCTCATCGGTCTCATCTTTTGCGCGGCGGGGCTGATGTTCGGTCTGTGGATTTACATGCACTTGAAAAAGCTGCCAGTGCATCGCTCCATGCGCGAGATTTCGGAATTGATCTACGAAACATGCAAAACGTACCTTATCACTCAAGGTAAGTTTATCGCGGTCCTCTGGATTTTCATCGCGATTGTGATCGGTCTTTACTTCGGAGTGCTCGCGCCGACGCCGGGACATCCGGTCGCGCAGACGGTCACGATCATCCTGCTCTTCAGCATCGTCGGTATTCTCGGAAGTTATGGCGTCGCGTGGTTCGGCATCCGTGTCAACACGTTCGCCAACTCGCGCACCGCCTTTGCCGGACTTGATGGCAAGCCGTACGCGATTTATGCGATACCGCTCGAAGCGGGTATGTCCATCGGCATGTTGCTGATCTCCGTCGAGCTGCTCATCATGCTTTGCATCCTGCTTTTTGTTCCGGCCTATTATGCGGGACCGTGCTTCATCGGCTTCGCAATCGGTGAATCGCTCGGTGCGGCGGCACTTCGAATTGCCGGCGGTATCTTCACGAAGATTGCCGACATCGGCGCCGACCTCATGAAGATCGTCTTCAAGATCAAGGAAGACGACGCGCGCAATCCTGGCGTCATCGCGGATTGCACTGGCGACAATGCCGGTGATTCCGTCGGCCCCTCCGCAGATGGGTTCGAGACATACGGCGTTACGGGCGTTGCGCTCATTACGTTCATCCTGCTTGCGGTGAAGGACCCGACGGCGCAGGTGCAACTTCTCGTCTGGATCTTCGCGATGCGCATTATGATGCTCGTCTCCAGCGCTGGAGCATACTTCATCAACGGCCTATGGGCAAAGGCCAAATACGGCAACGCCAACGAAATGAACTTCGAGGCTCCGCTCACGTCATTGGTGTGGCTGACTTCGATCATCTCCATCGGACTTACCTTTGTCGTCTCGTCCGTCATGATCCCGAGCCTCGGTGGCAACACCACGCTTTGGTGGAAACTTGCGACGATCATCTCCTGCGGCACGTTGGCGGGCGCGGTCATTCCGGAACTCGTGAAGGTATTCACTTCGGTGAAATCGACACACGTCAAGGAAGTCGTTATCTCATCGCGCGAGGGCGGCCCATCGCTGAATATTCTTTCCGGTCTTGTTGCCGGTAATTTCTCGGCCTATTGGATTGGCCTCACCATGGTCGTTCTCATGGCGCTCGGCTACACCGTTAGCTTGCACGGTTTGGGCGGCATGTTACCGAATACAATGACTCCGCTCATGCTTGCTCCGGCAGTTTTTGCATTCGGTCTTATTGCCTTCGGATTCCTCGGCATGGGACCAGTAACAATCGCAGTGGATTCATACGGACCTGTGACTGACAATGCACAATCGGTCTATGAGCTTTCACTGATCGAGACGATTCCGAACATCGAGCAGGAATTGAAGCGCGATTTCAACGTGGATGTTCAGTTCG
>JADGPZ010000178.1 GCA_017882165.1 Candidatus Kapaibacterium sp. | reverse complement strand
TGAGCTCCTTCGCATACAATTCAGCATCATGCGTGCCTGCCGTACCTACTCGAGCGAGAACGACGGAGTATGGCAAATTGGAAGTTTCGAAAGTCCCTTCGTAGAAGATAAACGGGTCATCTGGAATCTGACGTTCTTCACATTGGAAGTGCTCCCGAAGAGCTGAAAACTCCTCCGGTAGGATTGTGATGATCCCAACATCCGCTTTCACCGTCTTTGGCCTGCAGGCAATCGTGTGAGCCTGATAAGTGTCAGGCATAATAGATTAAGGAGAATTGAATCGACTTTGGACAAGAAGGTACTCCTCCTGCCATGAGTTCCATGATCGCTAGCAATATTTTGTGTTCCGCGAGCGACCACACGCAGACATTCCGAGCTTGGCACGAATCTTTTTCGCTTCTTCATTGGCCCCTCGCGCTGTACTGTTATGTGTACGGGAATAATTTGGGCGAAGGGCCGATCGTATGTCAATCGAGAAGCTTTACCCACGCGGCACCCCGAAGGCGGGCAGGAAGAATGGCGGACACATTGGTTTTGTGGTCTATGTGCGCGTCTTCCCCGAGCAGATTCCGATTGCGAAGCGTCAGAAGCTTGCCGAGAAGCTCGCGGCTGAGGGCAAACCGCCTCTCGAACCGAATCAGTTAGTCCAGACGAGCCGGTACTTCCGCCTTGAGAACGGCGAAAACAAAGCGGCTGCCGAGCAATGGGAGCGGGCAATGCTCCACGCTCGGGCTGAACTGGCAGGCGATCACACTCGCGGAATGCGAAGCAACGTCGTCACAACTCGCCGAGCTGTTGATGATTTGGCTCAGCGATACCTGGAACATAGCGATTTCGCAAAGCTGCAACCGCGCACGCAAGTCCGAGTCAAGAGTATCCTTGAGAGCTTCTTGGCATGGAATCGCCGCCACGGGCGACCATACGCCGATCTCTTCACCGAGGACCTTGCTAATGAGTACATCAAGCTGGTTTATTCGACGCACGAGGGGAAAGGCCGTGCGCTCTATCTCATGTATGTGAAGAAGATATTCGAGCTGGAGGTCCGCCGCAAGCACGATAAAGCTATCTCGGACAATCCCTTTCCTAAAGTGCGTGAGCCGCGCCAGGCCAAGAGCACGATACCGCCGCGCGCCTTCACAGCGGAGGAACTCCGGGCATTCAAGGAGCTTGCACCCGACGCCCTGGCACGAATGAAAAACGTGGGTGCAACCTATGTGAAGGAACACGCTCCCGAATATGACGCCATGATCTGGACCTTGCTCGCGAACACTGGTCTCCGCACCGGCGAGTTAGACTCGCTTCTCACAGGTTCTGTGATTTTCACTGCCGCGCGTCCATCCGACATCGCCATTGAGGATCATCTTATCCCATCCGGGAAGAGCCGAGTGATGTGGCGAACCAAGAATGGCCGTCAGCGCCGTGTTCCGCTCAACAACGAGGCAATGGCTGCGATGGAGTACCTCCTGCTGCACGAGGACGAGAGCGGCTTCGTAATTCGCCGCGATTGGATCGGCCGACCTCAGGCCTTTCTTCGCTCGTTCGAGATGCTAAAGCGCGTCGTGATCGAGAAGTATCCGCATCTGAAGAATGCCCTTTCCGGCTCGGGACCATCCACCCGGACTACTCCGCACACCTTCCGCAAGACTTGCGCGACGAACTTACTCCGCGCGGGTGTTTCCGTCAAAGCGGTTGCAGACATTCTCGGTGACGAAATGGATACCGTCCTGGAATACTACGCCGCGCTGCTTAATCAAGACTTGCGCGAAGCAATGCACCGCTTGGATGGAAGTGCGATGAGTGTCGAGCATACCATCAACGGATTGAAGCAGACTCATGGGCGAGACTACATTCTGAAATTGTTAGAATGAAGGACTTCTGGGCCGCAACGCTACCCAAATACCCCCAAAGAACTACTTCTTGAAATTTGTTGCCACATTGTTGCAACGACTGCCTGCCAGTCTTTCGGAAAACCACCAACATCCACAATCTGTGGTAAAACCGAAGCTTCTTGGGTGTCGTAACCCGTTACCCGAGACTCGGACCCCAAGTGCTTTGGCCCCATCGGGAGGTATTCGCGTAACACTCGATCCGTATGAGTCGGTTAATGTACCTCGCTGATGGGATACACGTTACTGAGGTACAGGTAGAAGAAAAGCAGCGAAATGACCAAAATCACAATGCCAACCAAGGAGGTCTTGAGTTTGACGCCCTTAATACTTCCTTCGAACTCCACGTCGCTCGGTTGGTTAAGTGAGTGGACGAAATGCAACGCCGAAAAAGTCGCACCCAGGGAGACTAATGCGATCACAAGCCAGAAGATGAATTTGGATGACCAGTATTGCCATTCAAACGCCTGCCTTCGCTCTTCGAACACAGTCCTCCTCTCGAAAAGGCTCAATCTCTGACCTTCCGAATCCGCAGAATTGCCCGTGCCGATTTGTTGAATGTTTTGATTCACCGGCTGCGCCGTTGAGAATTTCTTGCCAGCTGAATCCTTCCGCCTGACACGTGCCGTGGGACGCCGCAATGGGGCGGTCGGCAGAGCCATCCCGGTTGGCTGCGCAAAAATTTGGGATTGCCCACTGTCTTCGGCTGGGGATACCATCATTTCAGATGTAGTTGGGTAGCCGGGAATTTGAATAGACTTCTCTGCCTGCTGCCGCCACTCCTGCTCCTGCCTTAGTTTTGACCACTCTTCTATCCGTCTCGCGTCCTCCGCTCTCTCTCGCCTCCTCTGCCCTTCGTCTCGCCAGTTCTTGTTGCCTTCTTCTCTGCGCCTCCTCATCTGCCGTGGGAGGGATCTGAATTGGTACCGGTGACGCTGGGACCTGAATTGGGATCGGTAAGGCAGGAATCTGGATCGGTGGTTCGGGCGAAGGTTCAGGCGGGTCCGGCAGATGCTGACCGAAGCCAGCCATCGCCATGAAGAATGGGATCGAAAATACCCCGGTCACAACACTGAGCTTCTGTCTCATCGTACAAACTTAAGCATTCCGTGAGCCGATTGCAAGCAAGATTTTTGTCTGCGAACGCCCGGAAGGCAAGAATGGGCGTATTTTTGCTCTCAATAACCCGACCTACCCTCATGCCCCTCAAGAAATCCGAACTCTACTCCTCGATTTGGCAGGGCTGCGACGAACTCCGCGGCGGCATGGACGCTTCGCAGTACAAGGACTACGTGCTCGTGCTCCTGTTCGTGAAGTACGTCTCCGATCGCTTTGCCGGACAGCGCGATTCCCTACTCGAAGTTCCGAAGGGCGGGAGCTTTGCCGATATGGTTGCGCTAAAAGGCAACAAGGAGATTGGCGAGGGGATGAACAAGGTCATTAGCAAGCTTGCGGAAGCCAACGACCTCAAGGGGATCATCGACACCGCCGATTTCAACGATGAAGGCAAGCTCGGTAAGGGCAAGGACATGGTGGACCGGCTCACCAACCTCGTTGCCATCTTCGATAACCCCTCGCTCGACTTTCGTAGCAACCGTGCCGAGGGTGACGATCTGCTCGGAGATGCTTACGAGTATCTCATGCGCCACTTCGCTACGGAGTCCGGCAAGAGTAAGGGC
Source organism: Candidatus Kapaibacterium sp. (assembly GCA_017882165.1). Lineage (GTDB taxonomy): Bacteria > Bacteroidota > Ignavibacteria > Palsa-1295 > Palsa-1295 > PALSA-1295. The sequence continues at coordinate 2,314 of JADGPZ010000178.1, read as the reverse complement.
CAGTTCTACACTCCCGCCGAAGTTTCGCGGATTATTGCGAAGGTTATCGGAATCGGTGCAGCGAGCCGCACGAATCAAACGCTGTACGATCCTACCTGCGGCTCCGGCTCACTGTTACTCAAAGCCCATGACGAAGCGCCTGTCGATGTCACAATTTACGGTCAGGAAAACGACGTAGCAACTGCCGGACTTGCAAAGATGAACATGATCTTGCACGGCTGCGCGACGGCGGAGATCGCCAGGGATAACACCCTCTCCGCGCCGCGCTACAAAGAGACGAATGGCAGACTCAAATCCTTCGACTTTGTAGTTGCAAACCCACCTTTTTCGAACAAGAACTGGACGAACGGACTTGACGCACTGCACGACGAATATCATCGTTTCGAATACGGTATCCCTCCGACGAAGAACGGCGATTATGCCTTCCTGCTTCACCTTATTGCTTCGCTCAAAAGCACCGGCAAGGGTGCCATCATACTTCCGCACGGCGTGCTGTTTCGCGGCAACACGGAAGGTGACATTCGCAAGGAGATCATTCAGCGTGGCTATATCAAGGGAATCATCGGTTTGCCGCCGAATCTCTTTTACGGCACAGGCATTCCAGCTTGTATTGTCGTGCTCGACAAGCAGGATGCCGCCGGTCGAACGGGCATCTTCATGATCGACGCTTCGAAAGGCTTCATCAAGGATGGCAACAAAAACCGCCTCCGCGAACAGGACATTCACAAGATCGTTGACACCTTCACACGCCAACTCGAACTCCCACGTTACTCCCGGATGGTCCCGATTGCGGAAATAAGCGACCCGAAGAACGACTTCAATCTGAACTTGCCGCGATACATTGACAGCACGGAGCCGGAAGACTTGCAGGATATTGACGGACACCTGCGCGGCGGCATTCCCGACCGCGACATTGACGCGCTCGAAAATTATTGGAATGTCATTCCATCCGTTCGAGAGCTGCTGTTCGAGTCCGCAGGAAGGAAAGGTTACAGCAAGCTTCGTCCCGCACTGAGTGAAGTCAAGCCGAAGATATTCGAGCATCCTGAGTTTACGGCATTCAACAAGACCACAACGGCGATCTTCGAAAAATGGAAGAAGGCGAATCTCCCTATATTGAATGGGATCGAAAAAGGAACACGCCCGAAGGAGCTTATTCAGAAGCTTTCTGAATCTCTGCTAAGTGGATTCTTGAAGACCCCGCTCCTCGATGCGTATGATATGTACCAGCATCTTATGAGGTATTGGGATGAGACGATGCAGGACGATGTTTATATGATCTCGTCCGATGGATGGAAGAGTGCCGCGAGGCCGCGCCCGGTGACCGTGGATGCTAAGGGCAAAGCGACCGAAAAGCCGGACTTCATAGTCGGCGCGCTTAAGCTAAAAGCCGAACTCATCCCTACGCCCTTGATTGTTGCTCGGTACTTCGCGGGAGAACAGACCGTCATCGAAGACTTGGAGTCCAAGCTCGCCGCAACCGAGCAAGCGATGGACGAAATGATAGAAGAGCAAGGCGGAGAGGATGGGCTTCTCTCCATTGCAGAGGATGGCAAGCTTCCGAAAAAGGCTGTAGCCGCACGACTCAAGGAAATCAAGGGGGATGCCGATTTCAACGATGAGCGTAAGGCGCTCAGTGATTACGTGGATCTGCTGGATGTAGCGGCCGAAACAAAGGTGCAAGTTAAGGACGCCAAGTCTGTTCTCGATGATAGGCTTGCCAAAAAATACGGCGCTCTCTCCGAAGAAGAGATCAAGAACCTCGTCATTCACGACAAGTGGCTTGCTGCGATAGAGGCCGCGCTGCAATCGGAACTTGCAAGTGTATCGCAAAGGCTCACGGGCCGCGTGACGGAGCTTGCAGAACGCTACGCCGAACCACTGCCTCAGATCATCTCGGATGTTGCTAAGCTCTCTGCGAACGTGGATCGACACCTTGAAAAGATGGGAGCGGTATGGAACTGAAACCTGGATACAAGCAGACTGAGGTGGGGGTCATCCCGAAGGAATGGGAATCTAAACCACTGGGGGAAGGAATCAGCTTGCTCTCAGGCCTTCATGTGCTGGCTAAATATTGCAACACTGAAGGCAAGGGGAAACCATACATCACTGGCCCGGCCGATTTTACCAGCGGCCTTATCAAAAACACCAAGTTCACCGAGAAGCCGTCAACATTGTGTCGGCGAGGCGATATTCTTGTTACCGTCAAGGGATCGGGAGCTGGGATAATTGTACTTGCGGATGATGAATACTGCATCAGTCGTCAACTCATGGCAATCCGGATAGCCGATTGGGACACAGGTTACGTCTATGA
>JADGPZ010000177.1 GCA_017882165.1 Candidatus Kapaibacterium sp. | reverse complement strand
GCGGCCAGTCTCATTCGTCACGCGCAACGCCGGAGCGCCCGATCCAACGGACTCGCGCGGCTCGACGAAGACGTTCAGTCGCCGCTCGTATGGCTCCATGTGCGAGACATAGCGGCCATCGGGCGAAATCTTGTAGGCGGTCTTCTCAGGATTGCGAAAGAAATCGCGGAGCGGAATGAGTGGCGGGCGTTGAGCGGTCATTGGTCTTTTGAAAAAACGGATGCAGAAACAGTCAAAGAGGTTCAAAAATACGACAATCATTCTAGAGACACAGAAATTGCTTCCATCCGACACACAATTTGTCAGCAAAATTGGCATCTAGGCAAGATTCCTGAATCTAATTCGCCCCGTTCGCGCTTAGAGGGGTGTCCATGGAAACACTCGCAATCTCCGCACCAAACGTCGCCCCCGCACCATCCTACGGCGCGAGCGGGCCGTATAAGGTACGGCTGCACGAGTTCGAGGGCCCGCTCGATCTGCTGCTCTTTTTCATCAAACGCGATGAGATCGACATCCACAACATCCCGATCACGCGGATCACGGCGGAATTCCTCTCCTACCTGAAGCTGATGACGGCGCTCGATCTGGAGGTTGCCGGCGAGTTTATCGTCATGGCCGCCGAGCTGTGCCAAATCAAAGCACGGATGCTGCTGCCTCGCGAGGAGCGCGTGGATGGCGTCGAAGAAGACGATCCGCGCACCGATCTCGTGCGCCGTTTGATCGAGTACCGCCGATTCAAGGAAATGGCCGAGGAGCTTTCTGCCATGAGCGAAGGGCAGCGGAAGGTTCACTTCCGGCAGTATTTCGAGCGCGACGATCGCACTGCACCCCAGCTTCGCTTGACCGAAGAGGAGAACCTGCTCAAGAATGTGACGCTGTTCCATCTCATGACCGCTCTGCGTCGTGCGATGGAACGCGCGCCCCGCATCAAGCGGACGCACGATGTCGATATGGTGCCGGTGACGGTCGAGGAGCAATCCGAGCTGATTCTGGCAACCGTGGCATTGCGCGGCGAGCTGAGTTTCAGCGAGCTGTTCCTGACCGTGCTGACGGCGGACGACGCCGTTGAGTTCACGACGGGCGTTCGGCTCTGGATCGTGGTGACGTTCGTTGCCATTCTCGATCTTGTCCGCACACGCGAGATCGCGCTCCGGCAGCATGATGTGTATGACGATATTATTTTGTTTAAGCCATAAGTATGCGACTCGATTATCAATCAGCCGAATCGCTGGCGCCGGTCGTCGAAGCTCTGCTCTTCGCGAGCGATGAGCCGCTTTCGGCGGACGATCTCCGCGCGATCATCCTCGGCGAAGAACTCCAGCGCGTCGATCCGGAATTGCCACTGGAAGCCGCCACTTCCGACGATGCCCTAGATCTTCCTCCGACCCCGGAGCCGACGCTTGCAGCGTCTTCGGTGAATGAAGAAGTGCCAATGGCCGCAGGCCCGCCTGAGGGTATGCCCGTTCGCGCGCCTGAGAAGAAACGCCGCAAGAAGCAACTGATCGAACTTCCGACGCTGCACGAGGCGGTTCAAAAGCTCAACGAGCAGTACGACGCGAGCGGCCGCGCATTTCGCATTGTCGAGATTGCGCTCGGCTATCAGTTTGCCACGCGGCCCGATTACAGCGAGTACGTCGCGCGTTTGTTCAAGGAAAAATCACGACGTAGACTCTCCTCCGCCGCGCTGGAAACACTCGCAATCGTGGCCTACAAGCAGCCTGTTTCGAAGGGCGACATCGAGAACATTCGCGGCGTCAACTGCGATGAAGTGCTGAAATCGCTGCTTGAAAAGAATCTGGTCACGATCACGGGCCGCGCCGAAGCCGTTGGCCGCCCGCTGCTCTACGGCACGACCATCGACTTTCTCCGCCACTTCGGACTCCACACGCTCAGCGATCTGCCGCGTCCGCGCGAGATCGAAGAGATGATGAAGGAAGAGTCCGTCCGCGCAACGACGCTCGAAGAAGCGGCGACAGAATTTGTAACCACCGCGTCTGCGGAAGAAGAAATCACCATGGACGAGGCAATCGCCGTCGCCCGTGAGCTATCGGAACGCGAAGCGGCATTCCTGCCAGACGAAGACTCTACTGCGATGACCGACGAATTCGGCATCAACATCGATCTCGCCGCGATGGAAGAGATCACACAAGACGACAATGCCGAAACTACCGAGTAAGAAACCCCGAGCGTCCTCCGCGAAGCCAACCACCCGCAAAGCAACGCCGAGCACACGTGCGCCACGCACGTCAGCACCGCGCTCAGCAGCACCGCGTGCTTCGAAAGCTGCCGCGCCACGCACGGCAGCACCGCGTGCTCCAAGATCTGCTGCACCGCGCGCCACGCGAGTAGCTGCTCCTCGCACCGGAGTGACTCGTGCTCCACGCACTGGCGCAGCACGCACTTCCGCTCCGCGAACAGGCGCACCCCGAACCGGGGCAGCGAGACATCGCGCGGCTGGCGCTCGCACGGGAGCACCACGATCAGCTTCGCCGCGCACAGCCGCACCGCGCAAGCTTACTCCGCGTGCAGCAAGTGCCGCGCCCAAGAAGAAAATTGAATTGCCCGCACAGCCAACGCTCTTCAGCGAAGCAAGTGAGCCGGTTCAGCCAAAGCGTTCGATTGAGGTGCCGGTAAAGCGGGCGATCGATCTGCCGGCAAAGCGGAAAACGGATTCGCCTGCGGCGGCACCGTTCACCATCACGAAGCGACCCGAGGGTGCTCCACCGCTTGCGCGATCCGAACGTTCAACTCGTCCATCTGGTACACGCCCGCAGATTCGTTTGGGCGGGGGTAGCTCAAGCGTGATCCGTTCGAGCGCCATTCGCGCCGGCGAGCCGATCCTGCGCAAGACGCCTATGCGCGGCACGAGGCCCGCAGGTGCTGGGCGACCCATGCATAGCGGCGCGCCAATGCGAAGTGGTGCACCGATGCGTAGCGGTGGACCCACACGTACCGGTGGCCCACGCAAAGTGTTGACACCAACAGCGAAGCGTTCGGCGCTGCCCAAAGCGAAAGCAGCATCGACGCAGCCGACGGACAGCACCGGTGCAATTCGCCTGAATAAGTTTATCGCCGGCGCGGGCATCGCATCGCGCCGCAAGGCCGACGAGATGATCACGCAAGGCGCGATTTCGATTAACGGCAAAGTTGTGACCGAGCTGGGCACGAAGGTCCGGCCCCATGCCGATCTGATCACGGTCAACGGCGAGCCGATTTCGATGCGGCCGCGATTCGTCTATCTGCTGCTCAACAAGCCGAAGGACACTATCGCGACGACGAGCGACGAGAAGGACCGCACCACTGTGATGGACTACGTGAACACCAGCGAGCGCGTCTATCCCGTTGGACGACTTGACCGCAACACGACCGGCGTGCTGCTGCTCACGAGCGATGGCGAGCTGACGAACAAGCTCACGCATCCCTCGCACGAGATCGAGCGCGAGTACCATGTCACGCTCGATAAGCCGCTACAAATTGCGGACGCGAAGAAGATTTCCGAGGGCGGCATTGATATTGGCGAAGGTGACGTGACTGGCACCGCCGAAGTGAATCTCGACTCGCGCGAGCCGAAGGACGTCATGCTCATCTTGCGCGAAGGCAAGAACCGCGAGGTCCGCCGATTGTTCGAGGCACTCGGCTACGAAGTTGAAAAGCTCGACCGCACTCGCTTTGCCGGACTCACCCACCGTGGCATGAGCCGTGGCGAAACCCGCGCGCTCACCAACAGCGAAGTCCACGCCCTCAAGCGTCTGGCAGGAATCAACGAAGAGTAGCGGCGCGGGTTACGGTGCCAGCGTGAATCCTTTCGGCCGCTCGGCGATTCCGCCCCTCCTTAGCGAATAAAGAGGATTGGGCAAATATTCTTCTCGACCATCTTGTCGAATTCGCCGTGATCGGATGTTACCAGAGTCGCATTTAATCGCTTGGCCAGCGCGAGGGCAAAGCAATCGGCCAGCGACAATCGTTTGTATTCAGCCTTGAGTTGACCGGCAAACTTCCAAATCCCGGAATCCGCATCTTCGCGGAATTGAATCCCATACGATTCACAATCCGTCAGGACTTGATTGGCGGCATCTTCGCCGGCAAAACGGAGGAAATCGTAATAGACCTCGCAAAGATTGAGGGTATGAATGTAATTATGGCTTTCCTCATCAAAGAGAATATTCTGGACCCGCTGGCCTCCGGATTCAGCCCGGAAATATGCGATCAGAGCGCAAGCATCCAGAACGTTGGTCACTTCCAGCGATTCCTGCTTCGTTGCTCTTCGAGTTCGATCTCTTCTTGCTTTCTCCGCGCGAAGTCATCCGAACTTGTCGGCACCCATGCGTATTTCCCCAGCCCATCAATTACCGCCGCTTTTCGAGCTGACTCCTCGTTTGCCGTCCGCTTCTTCGGTCGTTTCAGTTTCGTATGCATTCTTTCAATATGCGAAAATGGCCGGAAAAGTTCGTGCATCGGTTCGCACAGCCCGAACCAGCGCGAATTTTCTCCGCCGACTGTTCGAGGCGCTTGGCTATGAAGTCGAAAAGCTGGACCGCACACGCTTCGCCGGACTCACCCACCGTGGCATGAGCCGTGGCGAAACCCGCGCGCTCACCAACAGCGAAATCCACGCGCTCAAACGGCTGGCGGGAATCAACGAGGAGTAGCGGCGGGGTTACTGTTCATCCGCTCGGAAGGAGGAGAAAACGCAGGCCGTCCTCACAATCCCTTACAACCAAGGCGAGTATACATGCCTTGCAAGTCATCGATCAACGGCATCTTGCCTCCGTCACCATTCTTTACATCTTCGAGTATGCTGCAGAGGCATCTCCTACGATTCACTCCAGACCCTTCCCGAATAAATCTTTCTTTGCAATCGTTAATGCGCGCAAGAATAGCTTCGATCTCCGGGTCAGAGTATGAGGTAAAAAGTTTACTTACGCGGCGGGCTTCTGCTTGCGTGTCAGCTTCATTTAGGTGCTGGTGCAATGCTTTCTCAAAATCTACGCCACTCAATACTAGATCCTGAGACGCTTTAAGCGCCGCAAGAAGCCTAAGCCAATTCTGCGATGAAGCCATAGCGGATTCGCGTAATACTTTATCCAGCAAACCATAGCGAGTTCAAAATCGTTGAGGAGCACACTAATCTTGCGAACATCATGGGCTCAAAGCCGGTCGTGTTTTTATCGTCAACGATCTATGACTTCCGCGATCTTCGGGGAGCACTAAAGTTCTACTTTGAATCGAAGGGGTACGAAGTTCTCGCCTCCGAAAGCAACGACTTCTATTCGAGTGCAAATCAGCACTCTTATGATATTTGCCTTGAAGCCATTCGAGATCGAGCCACGCATTTCGTACTACTAATTGGCAGCCGTGCAGGAGGCAGGTATCCTACCGGGACAACGATTACGCAACAGGAATATCGCGAGGCCTACGCAAAAGCACAAAAGGGTGAATTGTCCATCTTAACATTTGTAAGAAAAGAGGTTTGGGACGTTAGGGAAGATCGAAAGGGTTTGGAAGAACTGATTGAAACGGATGAGATCGTTCGTGATGAATTAAGAATTGGAGCAGAATCACACGGGGACACTTTGGACAACTTAGCGGAGAAGTTGAGAACGCATGATAGCCGAATCATCCGAAACGCTTCTCTGATTTTCAATTTTATTGAAGAAGTTGCGAAGGCATCGGAAACAAGATCAGCGGTGAATAACGCCACCCCATTTGGGCTACCACAATCGAATTGGATTTATACCTTTTACTCATTTCAAGACATTGTTCAGACCCTAGAAGTTGTATTCAAAACGGACACTCCGATCGAACTGGACTTGCCCTAAATTAATGGACAGGTGATTTGTTACGGCTTTGGGGCTTAACAGATCACATTATGGGCAATCAGAAGTATGATGAGGCGTTCAAGCG
>JADGPZ010000176.1 GCA_017882165.1 Candidatus Kapaibacterium sp. | reverse complement strand
CGTTCGCAGTATCCCATAGCGGCCAAGCGCAAAACGGCGGGGGCACAACCGAGGAGCTACCCGAAATGAACTTGCCATTTGTTTTGTCGTACCGGGGCCCCACATAGCTGATGTACTTCGCATCGTAGTTCGTCAGATCGGTGCTCGTCTTATCGACGGCAGCTTTTTCCCCTTCGACATACCATCCGGCTCCAGAATTCGGGTTGTAGCCCAACTCGCAGAGCTTACGGCGCTTGCCCTGAATCTCTTTCTTCGTTGCGAACCAGATTCCGCCACCGAAAATGTAACTATCGCCGGAGCCACGCGGCCAGAAGAGACCCTCGTCCTGGCCATTCCCGACGTAGAAGAGCATTCCGCTGTTTGTATAGTAGAACGACATGTTACTAAACACATTGGACTGCCGGCGGAAGCTCTGGGTCGTCATGCCCCCCTTTTTGCCCTTGGGAACAGGTCGCGCGGACGAATCGGCGGCGGCGCCGAGAACGAGAGCCGCCAGGAAAATGGCGATCATGAAGAGGCCTGGCCTGAACGTCTTTGCGCGTCGTGCGCGGATTACGGATTGAGTGCAGAATGTCATACAGGTATTTCGATTCAAACTTTTTGTCTCAATAGTGTTGGAGATCGCTCTCATCACGTTGGATTCGATCAGAAACGCAATGTCGCATTAAAATAGACACGACGCGGGATCTGGTAAAGCACATGTTGAGCAAAGCTATCGTTGCGCAACCGCGTGTAGGCGGCTTGTTGATCGGCCACCGTCACAACATCGCTGACACTACCGAGGCGATCGCGCTTGGCGATCAGCGAATTGTAGAGTGGCTTTCCAAACTGGTCGAGCGGTCCATTCACGGGATCGTTGACATAGTCGACGTTACCACCCCAGATGTAAGTTTGTCCGTCGTTATCTCCTTGTCCGGTTCGCGGATAGACGCTGAGCGCCGTCGTTCGATTAAACAGGTTCGACACTTCGAGCTGAAGATCGAGGGAAAGCGACTTGAAATTCGGACCGAGGAAATCCTCAAACGCGATAGTACGGGTCAGAGCAGCATCCGTCTGGAAGTAATCGGGTTGGCGATCCCCATTGAAGTCACCAACCTGCGCTCCGCGCAGATCGAGCCGTGTATACGGAACGCCAGACTGATACTCGGTCGTCGCCGCCAGTGAAAAGTACTCGAGAATCTTCGAGCCAAAGAGGGTCGGGCCTTCACCCTTGTTGTAGTTAAGGTTGAAGATGACCTGGGCGACGTGCGGCTTGTCAAAGCTGAGCGGGAACGGCTGGAGCGGCAGTACGGACTGCTCCGAACTCGGGTCCGCATTGATGAGCGCAGCGTAATTCTCGGTCGCGGAGGTCGAGGTGCCCTTCGCGGAGGAATAGGTGTATTGCACCTTGACGGAATAATTATCAGACATCCGCTTCTCGAGGATCAATTCGATTGCACGCGAATTGCCGTACTGATCATCGGAGTAGAGCAGATAGCTCGTGGCAAGCAATGGACTGGCGATGCGTTGAAGCCCGGCATCATTGCGCAAATCCTTGTAGATCCCATGAAGGCTCACGCTGAAAACATCGGAGATGGCGGAAGAAAATCCGACGCCTACTTCGCGGGTCCGCTCGGCCTGAAGTCCGCCATTGCCAATAATATTATTACCCCGAAGAAGTGCCTGACGCAAGCTGGCATCATTTCCGGCTGCATTCTGCAACGCGTCGAACAAGTTGGGCTGCTTGAAATACCAGTTGTAGCCAAAATCAAACGTCGTTTGATCGGTAACGGCGTATGTAATGGCGAGGCGAGGCGAAAGTTGTGTCTGAAGCACTGTGGCGGTCGTACCCGTGCCGCCGAGCGGATTATAGATGTCGTTGATCGTCTTCGTGGACGGCTGATAAATGTCGAAGCGGAGTCCTGGATTGAATGTGATATCGCTGAACTCCATTTTGTCGGAAACGTTGATCGCGCCGGTGTACGGATGTACGTAGAACGAGTCCATGAATGGGTTCGCATCCCAGGGAAGCTGGTTCGAGTATTGGTAAATCGACATATAATTACCTTCGGCACCTCCCGATAGATAATGCGCGCCAAGCTGGATCGAGTACTGCGCCTTGAACTGGCTTTGGCCAGTATTCTCAATGAAGAAACCCTGCGGATTGCCAGCCTCGAAGAACACATTCGGAAGCCCGTACGCATTGTTTGCCGAATACGTAATCGGGCCGCCTTCCACATGGCCGGTAAACGGATTGATGCCCGGCACGGAAGAACCGTAAGGCTGGGTCGGATTGGCAGGGCTGGGAATCTGTTGAGAAACGGGTGTGTAAATATCGATGATCTTGTCTCCTCCCGGCAGAACCTGCTGGCTCTGGTCATTCCACGTATAATTATCGGCGTTAGAAAGAAAATGCGGCGCGTGGAGCGCATCGACCGGCAGCGTTTGATCGTATTTGCCCGACTGGCTGTTGATGACGCTGTAGGCGCCGGTCAATTCCAGAACTCCATCACCGATCTGACCGCGAGCATTGAGCGAATAAACGTTGTTGATCGTATTCGAGGCGGGTAAGTAATAGGGATCCATATAGATCAGGCTCCAGCTATTAATCAAATCGCTCTCGGAACTCAGTTCTGCATCCGCCGATGTGTTGAAGCCGAAGGCATCGAACGTCAATTTCAGACCTGCATACCGGCGCCATCTGCTATCATGCGGCAGTTGGCCAAGATTGTTGCCAAGCGGGTCGATGACCGCGAGGCCGTTATTGAATGTTGAAGGATCGGAAAACGAGTTATAAAACTGGAAGGAATTGAGCTTCGCGGTGAAGGCATATTTCACGGCATCGGTCACAAGCGGTCCACTAATGCCAATCTCGTAAAGATTGTCGCCGGCGGGCATTTGCTTCAGCCCGTTCGAGGAACTGCCGAAGAGCGCGGGTATCTCTGTCCGATAGTGCGTCGTGACTTCGAGGTTGTTGGTCCCCTGCTTGGTCTGCGTATTGACCTGACCTCCAGTAAACCCACCTTTGTCGGCGCCGGCATTGCCGGTGACCACATCAACTTCGGAGATCGCCAAACGTGAGACGGATTGCTGCAACGTGCTCGTTCGACCGGTCAGCGGATCGCTGATCTCGACGTTGTTGAGCTTGATCGAATTCTGCGTGCCACGACTGCCGTGGACAGAGAAACCACCGTTCGAATTATCCTGCACTAAACCCGGAGTCAGCAAAATCACCTGATCGATTCGCTGACGGCCGGGCATACTCGTCAGCACGGAAGGCGCGAACTTCGTCGAGATGTCCGTTTTGGTCTTGTCCACCAGCTTATCGCCCGTGACAACGATCGTAATGTTCTTCGACCCCATCTTAAAATTCAGCGATGTCGTGACATCGGACTGGACCTTGACGTGCCGCATCGTATCCGGCTCGTATCCCGCATACTTTGCGACGACCGTGTAATTCTCGCTCGGCGAGACGTTGATGATCGTTGCGACGCCATCGTCCTTACTATAGGCGCCTTGCTTCGTCTCAAGAATTTGCACGCCCGCATGGAGCAGCGGCTCGCCGCTCTTGCCATCGACCAGCTTCGCCCTGATTTTGCCGTTTTGGGCCTCGGCATTTTGGGCAGCGCCCATGCCGAACAGTACCAATGCTCCGAAGAGCAGAACTCGAGACATCATACCGATTTGATTTTTCCGTACCACGGGGTTATCGCATTATGAACTTCGTTCTTCAAAGCGTTCGCTCTCGATCCAGAGCAGGAACACATGAACCCACAAAGAGTCGCGGCCCGCACGGCGGCGACTCTTGCGACCAATCAGATATTGGCTACTTCAGATACACCACTTTGCACGTCACCTGGGATGCTCCGTCACGAGCCGTCACGTAATAGACGCCCGGCGCAAGACCCAAACCGTTCGCATTGAGATCGAACGATTCAATCGAGCCAGCGGACAGCTTGCGTGTGTCGGACGTATAGTACTCTCTGCCAAGCGCATCGCGAACGACAAGGCTGACGCTTCCGCTCGCTGCAGAAGAAAGCGAGATCGTCGTTGAATTGAAAAATGGATTCGGACTGATCGCAATCGTCGAAGATGACGATGGCTGGCTTGCAACGCCGGACGATGACCCTGCGACACCATTCAGATTTAGCGTCAAATTTTGTGGTCCGCTCGACCCAGTAAACGTTACAGCGAGACTCGCCGCACGATTCCCCGGCGTTCCGATGGGCGCAAACGTTACTGGAATGGCGATGATCTCGGCGGCCCCGATGCTCGATGGAAAGGATCCGTAGGAAAAATCGCTTACATCACCGGTAAGGGCGACGCCAATGGTGATCGGCACATTGGATGTATTGCGCAGCAGAAGCGTCTTCGTTGTGCTGGAGCCGATTGCGTGAGCACCAAAATCGCCGGATGTCCCATTTGCCCACTCAAGCCCAGGGACACTTCCAGGAATCGTGGTCGCCATTTTGGAGTGGCCGTAACTGATGATATCAAATCCCGGCGTCACGCCGTTCTGAGTCACCCAGCCGGCTGCGGAATCGACGGCGAAGAGCAAGTGATACGTCGCATGACCGGATGCAATCGGATTATAGTATGACGTTTGCGGAGAGCGGAAATCGTATTTCTGTCCGGAGCCTCCATTGACCATCCATGGTGTCGGAGCGCCCCACGTTAGGCCTCCATCGTTCGTCTCGGAATAATAAATGCTCCCGTAAGCTAACGTGTCGAATGTACTCCCGTCGTCCGTCACCAAGGCGCTATCACCTTCGGCGTAGGTCTGATACGCAACCGCAAACCGACCGGAGTTCGAGGTCAGAGCAACAGCAGGGTAGCTGATCATCTCACCTTGAACGTGGATCTGACTCCCAACTGGCAAGTGCATCACATTCGGAATCGGATTCTCAATCGTCGTGGTCGTGTCGGAATGTGCTATAACCACGCTATCTCCGGTGAGGAGATTCTTATAGTAGAGCATCGCCGAATTCGGGTAATACGTAATCGCTGGCGCCTGGCTGTAATTATAGATCGTTTGTACCACAACGAACTTCGGCGTTTCGCCGTCGAACCAAAAATCAAAGCTGTTCGTGGGGGTGTACTGATTTCCCTGAGCATCCATATTCGGGTCGATCGCAGCTACGACATTGGGGTCGGCTGTCCAAGTGGCCCCACCATCTGTCGATTCCGAATAGTAGATACTTCCCGTCGGATCGGCAGGATCACCCTGATATCCCTGCGGGTTCGAAAGGCACTGCCACGCGACACCAATCCTCCCGGACGCGGACACCTGAATGTGGTAGTCGCCTCCAGAGGTGATGCCTGGACCCGCCCCATTGGCAGTAACACCGGAATAATCACCCGGTTTGCCCGACCAGCCCACGAAGGTTGCGCCATCTTTGGTGGAATTCAGCGCGAATTTCCCGAACTGAAGCCCTGTGGCGGTCCCGCCGCCATTGGCCGTCGAGACCGACCCGCAAACATAGACCGTATCATTCGTACGGTTTATGGAGAGTATCGGCCAGATAATATCAGTAGGACTGTTCCCGTCGGCGTCGATGCGGTTCGACACCGCCTCGGCGAAGTCACCCGCTCCTGGCTGGCCCTTATCGATTTGAAGCGAGACGAGGAGATTTCCATTCACGTTAGGAAAATACTTGTGCGTCACGATGGCCGGCACCCAGACCGATCCGCGCTGGAACAGGATCATGTCGGCGTACCCCTGACGAGCATTTGAAAGAAGGACAGGCGCGGTCCAATTCTTTCCGCCATTGCTACTAAAGAGATAAAAGCAACGACGGCCCGTATCCGCAGTGAATCCATTGCCGGCCGCTGCTGCGGTATCTGAGGCTGTAAGATCCAAACTCCCTGTAATGACCGCGTGGACATTCAACGGGTTTGAAGGATCGACCTGGATATTGTGGAGCGATCGCCCGTTCGATTGCTGAACCCACGTGCTCATGATCGGAAGCATGTCGGCGCCC
>JADGPZ010000175.1 GCA_017882165.1 Candidatus Kapaibacterium sp. | reverse complement strand
GGGCGTCGTCGGCGATGCCGTCGCAGCCGAAGCCGCTTCCGCATAGTTCAACAACAGACTTTAACAATTTAACCGTAATAAGACCATGGCAGATATTAATGCAATCGTAGATCAGATCAGTGCCCTGACGCTCGGCGAAGCCGCCGACCTGAAGAAGGCGCTCGAAGAGAAGTTCGGCGTGACCGCTTCGGCCCCGATGATGATGGGGATGATGCCAGCCGCTGGTGGCGCTGCTCCGGCAGCCGTCGAAGAGAAGACGGAATTCGATGTGGTGCTCCTCGAGGGCGGCGCTTCGAAGATCAACGTGATCAAGGCCGTTCGCGAAGCGACGGGTCTTGGCCTCAAGGAGGCGAAGGACCTGGTCGATGGCGCACCGAAGCCCGTCAAGGAGGGCATCCCGAAAGCCGATGCCGAAGCCCTCAAGAAGAAGCTTGAGGATGCCGGCGCGAAGGTCGAGCTGAAATAAATGAGTGTGGCCACAGCGCTTACGCGTTTGCTTACACTTCCTAAAGCCCCGGCCATGTGTCGGGGCTTTTGGTTTTCGAAGGATAATCCAAAATCAGGACTTTTGGCGGGGCGTTCGTTGTTAGTGGGTAGGTGAGTATATCTCCTTCCTTACGAAAATCCTCGAAAAACGGCCACACCGCTACGAAGCGGACACCAAAAGAGGCCAGCGTGGTCGCTGACCTACCAACGAAATTAGACATGCTTCGCGACCCGGCCCTGAATAAGGGCCGAGCGTTCACCGCCGAAGAGCGTACCGCGCTCGGTCTGCGGGGCCTGCTACCGCCGCGAGTCATATCGCTCGATGAGCAAGCGGCCCGCGTGATCGCGACGGTTCGGGCGAAGAAGAACGATCTCGACCGGTACAACAGCCTTATCGGCTTGCAAGACCGCAACGAGACGCTGTTCTACCACGTGCTCATCAAGCACTTGGCGGAACTGATGCCGGTCATCTACACGCCGACGATAGGCCAGGCGTGTCAGGAGTACGGCCATATCTTCCGTCGTTCGCGTGGCATGTACATATCGGATGCCGACCGTGGTCATGCGCGGGAAATCCTCGGCAACTGGCCAACCGATGATGTTCGCGTGATCGTCGTGACGGATGGCGAACGCGTGCTGGGCTTGGGCGATCTCGGGGCGCATGGGATGGGCATTCCGGTCGGGAAGCTCTCGCTGTATGTTGCGTGCGCGGGCGTGAAGCCCTCGCAATGTCTGCCGATCACGCTGGATGTCGGGACGAATAACGAAGTCTTGCTGAGCGACCCGGCGTATCTTGGATTGCCGCACGAGCGGCTTCGCGGCGAGGAGTACGATAGCTTCATCGACGAGTTTATCCATGCCGCGAACGAGCGGTTCCCGAACGTTCTGATTCAACTGGAAGATTTCGGGAATGCGAATGCGTTCCGGTTGCTGGAGAAGTATCGGAATCAGGTGTGCCTGTTCAACGACGACATTCAAGGCACCGCCGCCGTGACACTCGCGGGACTCTATTCGGCGTTGCGTATCACCGGCTCTGGCAGCGACCACGCTTCGTTGTGCGATCAGACCATCATGCTCTTCGGCGCGGGCGAGGCTGCGACGGGCATTAGCAATCTCATCGTGCTGGCGATGACGAAAGAGGGGATGCCGGAAGCCGAAGCTCGCAAGCGTTGCTGGCTGATGGATTCGAAGGGACTCGTGGTGCGCAGCCGCACCGATCTTGCGGAGCACAAGAAGCCCTACGCGCACGAGCACGAGCGGCTTCCCGATTTGTTCTCGGCGGTGCAATCGC
The DNA here is from genome assembly GCA_017882165.1 of Candidatus Kapaibacterium sp. GTDB lineage: Bacteria > Bacteroidota > Ignavibacteria > Palsa-1295 > Palsa-1295 > PALSA-1295. The sequence goes on along the minus strand of JADGPZ010000175.1, from coordinate 4,213 downwards.
TCACGCCCACGGTGTTGATTGGCGCTTCGGGACAGTGCGGCGCATTCACGCACGCGGTGCTCTCACAGATGGCCGGAGAACAGAAGCATCCGATCATCTTCGCGCTTTCGAATCCGACCTCGCAATCGGAGTGTACGGCGGAAGAAGCGTATCGCTATACGGAAGGTCAGGCGATCTTTGCAAGCGGGAGTCCATTCCCGGATGTTCGCTATGGCGGACGGACGATCTCTCCGGGTCAGGCGAACAATGCGTATGTGTTTCCGGGAATTGGGATGGGTGTGATCTCTTCCGGTGCGACTCGGGTGACGCAGGAGATGTTCTTCCAAGCGGCGCGGGTGCTCGCGGCAGAGGTTGCGCCGGATGACTTGAAGATTGGCAGAGTCTTTCCGCCGCTCGAACGGGTGCGAGAGTTATCCGCGAGCATCGCGACGGCAGTGGCGCGGGTGGCGTTCAGTACAGGCTTGGCGACGGTAGAGGAGCCGCAGGACATTCGCGCTTGGATTGAATCGCAGATGTATATCCCAGACTATTCATCGTATGTTTAGGGGTGCTGGCTTACTTGCATTGGCGATCTGTTTCGTTGTAACCGTCGAAGCGCAACGCAGTGCTGTTGCCGCTCCAACTCCGAAGTCGGTCACGATTTCGCAGCTACAAAAGCGGATGTCGCATGCTGAGTTGATCTCGCTCCTCGGTCGAGAGGCGTTGAAGGATTCATCCTATACCCCAAGCCCGGATACGTCGCTGAATGTCAGAATGCTGCGCTTTATGCCTGTCGTCTTCGAGAACCAGCAAGCGAGTGTCAGCGCAATGCTCAAGGACGATACCGCGATTGGTTTTTCTGTTACAATTCCTCGCCGGGGCAAGGCAACCATTGAGGACTTCACGAGATTGCGGCGGAGTATTGCCGATGAGATTGGTGAGCCAACGGCTTATACCGATACCTACATCGACTATATGCTGAAGGGGATGCAGACCGTCTTTGGAGTATTCAAGGATGGAACGATCAGGATAGATATTTTTCGTCTCGGGTCGTGAGATCACCGATGATCTCTTAGGATTTTTTGTCGTTATGGAAAAAGCAACATTTGGAGCCGGATGCTTTTGGGGGGTAGAAGCAGAATTCAGGAAATTGAAGGGGGTGAAGCAAACCGAGGTCGGCTATGAAGGCGGGCACACGGAGCGGCCTACCTATCAGGACGTTTGCACGGACAGGACTGGCCATGCTGAAGTCGTGCAGGTCGAGTTCGACCCGGCGGAAGTGTCTTATCAGGATTTGCTCAATGTCTTTTGGGAGAACCACGACCCGACGCAGCTGAACCGGCAAGGCCCGGATGTCGGGACGCAGTATCGCTCAGTCATCTTCTATCACGACGACGCGCAGCGTCAGATTGCCGAGCAGTCCAAACGCGAGCGTGCCGAGTCCGGCAAATACCGCCGACCCATTGCTACACAGATTGCACCCGCTACCGTATTCTGGCCCGCCGAGGAGTACCACCAGCAATATCTCGAAAAGCGCGGGTTGGCAAACTGCCATATTTAGAAGCCTTACGGTTCTCAGGTATGACGCGACGCATGAGTAAGAAAGCACCGCCTTCGAGATCAATGAAGCCAAACTCCAAACCAGAGCTCAGCGTGGGCGCTGGCCGGAACAGCTATGAGTTAAGGAGCTATCCCAAAAGCTGGTACTATCTATGCTGGTTGCTTTATTTGTGCTACTGCTACGCCGCGTTTGTCCATACGGGTCCGGTATGGGGGATTCACTTTATCGCTTATATTCCAGCGGCTGTGAGAATTCTTCTCCTCGTGGCGGGAGGAGTGTTGCTGCTGCCGGGAACACAGCGGTCACTCTATGTGAAGGTTGCCAGCATGTTCGGTTCGCCCGGTGAAGTCCAAAAGGTCCGCGTGCTCTTGCCCGCAATCGTCGCGGGTGTCGGCTTCATCCTCTTCCATTCCTTCAATATGAAGACGGACATCTATGGCGATTCGGTCAACATGCTGAAATGGTATGGCAGCAATGCCGTCTTCGATTGGAGTTGGATCACGGATGTTCTCAACCCTCACTTGGTGGACAACAAAGAGGCGCTCACTGTTGCGCTGCATCGGACCATCGCCTTTATCTTTTCAATTCCGATCGAATCGTCCTATCGAATTGTGAGTGAACTGTGCGGCGCTCTGTTTATCTTCGTTTGGCTCCTGTTCGTTCAAAAGATTTCCAGCGGGCCGCTTCGCATCGTCCTCATACTTCTCGGAATGTTCGCGGGCTCCGTTCAGGTCTTCTTTGGCCATGTCGAGAATTATTCGTTTGGGATTCTCACCTCAACGCTCTTCCTCATTGCCCTCTATTATTACATTGAAGAGAAGATCAGCACGCTTGCTTTCGTCCTTCTCTATCTTCTCGCGTTTAAGGCGCATATCATCGCCATTCTCTTCCTGCCTGCCGTTCTCGTGGCTCTGGCGTACCACTATCGGAACGCACTCAGCGTGGGCGCTGGCCCAAAACTTCAGTCTCTCTTTACTTTGCGGGCGATCCTGACGGTAGTCGTTCTTCCGGCATTAGTCGCTGGTCTCGGCCTCTACATTTTTCTCTTTCATTCCTGGAATGAGCCTTATGCGCTAAGCACTGGCAGGCAATTTCAGCAGACGTTTCTGCCTGTCATTTCGCTTCCGGCGCCACTCGATCACTATTCGTTGTGGTCTCCTTACCACATCGCCGATTTCTTCAACGTGTTATTATTGACCGCAGCGCCGATCGTCGTAGTCCTGGCGACCCTGTTCATCTTCAATCGCAAGGATATTTCCTGGTCTCAGCCTAAAGTGATTGTCTTCGGACTTGCCGCACTCTTTCCATTCCTCTTTTTCGTGGCCATGAATCCAACGCTCTCGCCCGTCCGTGATTGGGATGTATACACACTACTCTTTCCGCCGTTGCTCTTCTTCGCAGCAATTCTCATGGTCCAAACGGGAGTGCGCGATTATGCGCCAGCATGGCTTGCGCAATCGGTTGTCTTTGGCGTGCTATTCACCTCGGTGTTAGTAGCAGTGAATGCCTCGTCAACAGAATTAGGGCTTCGACTTGAGGACGCTGGAGCATACACCTACCGATCGTACTATGCTGGTTCTGCATATATTATGGCGCGGGGTGAGGATGAGGATTCGAGGATCGTGGAGGAGCATTATTTGAGCACGGTCAAAGAGCTGGCAAACGGATGGAAACCCGGGAAAGATGGTCAATTGGCAGGTATGATGTCTGGCATTGCAAGTGCCTTTGCGTCGGACGGGAATTATCATGGTGCAATCACTTGGGGAGAAGCCGCCTATGGAAGTGATACCAGCGATATCCGAAATGCGGAAAATTTAGCTGCCTTTTATAGCCACGAAAAACGGAGTGCTGAGTGCTCGATAATTCTCCAAAAGATGATCACAAGGCTTCAGCGGAGAGACACCACGAATCTGAACGTTCCGCAATTAGCGAATGTCATGGCGCAGATCGCGAACCTGTATCATCATGAGGGCAACGATAGTCTGTCAATCCGTTGGATCAAAGAAGCGAGGAAGACCGATCCAGCAAATCTTCAGCCGATCTACGACTTGGCGGGACTCTACTTGCAAGCCAATCGGCCTCGTGAAGCATTGGAGGAATTGCGCGAGCTACCGGTTGATTCAATTTCAGCCAACGTTTACCGGGTCATGGCGATGGCTGGCGAAAAGGCTTTTGGGCCTGATAGCGCGCTGCCATACCTTTACAAAGCGAATGCGCTGGAGCCCAACAACCCATACGTGGACTCGCTGATTGGGGAGATGAAGAGTCACATTCGTCGGAAGGAGTAGTGCGGCAACCGTGGCGCAGATATGGGAGAGGGCATTGTAACTTCCCGACGTATCCTGTGTTCTTGTAGCATGACCTATGATAGATCGACCATTAAAGGACTCATCTTAGCTACTGCATTCGTGCTTTGTATAAGTGCTTGCTCAACGAGCATTGATACAAAGCGTGGTGAGCGTCTAAGCGATGGCTACATTTCATTTTATTCTAACGGTGTCGCTATCGTCATCCCTGATAGCATGGTTTACGGGGACCCAGGCTACGGCCTCTTATCAGGCGATTGCAACTTAATGGATTCAACGTTGATGTTTCGTGGAACTTTGGACTCTACCTCGATTCAGTTCGTTATCCGTCATTGCCTGGACACCGGGACATTTTCACTTTCCCTGG
>JADGPZ010000003.1 GCA_017882165.1 Candidatus Kapaibacterium sp. | reverse complement strand
GCCCTCGCTGTATGCGGACCAAATCTCTTTGCCGGGACGGACAGTGGTGTCTGGCGTCGCCCGCTCTCCGAGATGATCGGCCTTGCTGCGGTCGCTGAGCATCCCACCCTTAAGCCCGATCTTCGCACCTACCCCAACCCCTTCTCCCAATCCACAACCATTTCCTTCACGCCGGAGACGAGCGGCTATGCGGATGTCTCCGTCGTGAACCTGCTGGGCGTGGAGGTCGCGCGGATATTCTCAGGCGAGTTGGATGCGAGCGGACATTCCTTCATGTGGAATCCCGCCGGTTTGACGGATGGGATGTATGAGTGCCTCATCCGCATGAACGGACGAGTGGAGAAGCTGCCGGTGATGCTGCTGCGGTAGCCTCTTCATCCACCGTCATTGCGAGCGGAGCGAAGCAATCCCCGGCGGGCATCCTGGACTTTGTAGAGGGGATTGCTTCGTCGCGCTGTGCGCTCCTCGCAATGACGGCTTATTGATTCCGCTTGGTTCTGCGATTGAATTTTTGCTCGCGTGTGTTGCAGTAGGCGATGGCCGATCTGAACGAACACGAGTTTGCATCGCCCTTGCGTGGGCGGATTATGGCGGGCGCGATTATTATCGTGTTCCTCGGATTCCTCGTGCGCTTCGTGCAGCTTCAGATCGTCGAAGGTCCCGCGCTGCGCGGCGCGGCGATCGAGCAGGGTCTGAAAAAGATCGAGCGCGTGCCCGTGCGCGGCACGATCTATGACCGCCGGGGCCGCGTCGTGGCGGCGAGTGTGCCTTCATTCAGTATTGCTGTCACACGGCAGGATTTCGATCCCGTTCGCAAGCAGACGCTTCCACTGCTCGCGCGCATTCTCGGCGTCGATACGAATTACATTCTGGAGCGGATCAATCAGGGCGGATTTTATACGCGGTTCCAGCCCATCAAAGTCTGGCGCGATGCCGATGCGCGGATCATCGCGGCGATCGAGGAGCGTCGGGACCTGTTACCGGGTGTTGACATCGTCTCGGAGTCGAAGCGCGAGTATGTTGCGCCGGTGCGTGCCTCGCATTTGCTCGGCTACACGAAGGAAATTTCGGAGTCCATGCTGAACCGCCTCGATAGCACCGCCGATAGCGATTACTATCATCCCGGCGATGTCGTCGGCACGACGGGCATGGAGCAGGTCCGCGAGCGCGAGTTGCGCGGCGCGAAGGGCTATGAGTTCAAAGCCGTCGATGCGCGCGGGCAAGCGCAGTCACGATTGAACAACGGCATCACCGATGTGCCCGGCCTCGATGGCGACAACGTGCAACTCGGCATGGATATCGACTTGCAGGAATACGCCGAGCAATTGCTTGGGGCTTACCACGGTGCGATCGTCGCGCTCGATCCGCGAAATGGTGACATACTCGCGCTTGTCTCGAAACCCGATTTCGATCTCGATCTCTTTTCCGGCAAGACTTCGAAGCGAGAGTATCAGTCGGTGATGCTCGATCCCGATCATCCACTCTACAATCGCGCAACGCAAACGCGCTACCCGCCCGGTTCGACGTGGAAGCTCATGATGGCAGCAGCATGTCTCACGACCAAGACGATCCCGTTCGATTTCAAGCTCTCCTGTCCGGGTTCGTTTACGTTTGGCAATCATACGTATAACGACGATGCCGTTCACGGCTCTGTGGATATTCACCAGTCCATCGTCCGCTCGTGCGATGTGTTTTATTATCGAATGGTGCTGAAGCTCGGGATCGACTCGATGTACAAGTACGCGCGTGAGTTCGGCTTCGATCAGCCGACGGGCGTCGATGTCGGACACGAAGGCAGCGGCTACATCCCGAACACCAAGCGGATGAACAAGCTCTATCCGCGCGGATGGACGCTTGGATATGTCGTGAGTCAGGGCATTGGCCAGGGCGAGATCGGCGTGACGCCAATGCAACAGGCAGCCTACATGGCGACATGGGCGAACCACGGAGTGTGGGTGCAGCCCCATGCGGCCAGAATGATTTGCAACATGGCGACAGGAAAGTGGGACACCGTGGCTTACAAATCGCGAAAGATTCATGTGCCGGACTCGGTGATCGAGACCGTCCGGCGTGCGATGTATGGCGTCGTCAACGAACCGGGTGGCACGGCGCATCAGGCCGCAATTCCAGGCTCGAAGATCATGATCGCCGGCAAGACCGGCACGGCGCAAAATCCGCACGGCAAGGACCACGCGTGGTTCGATTGCTTCGCGCCGTACGATCAACCGAAGATCGCGATTTGCGTGCTCGTTGAGAATGCAGGATTTGGTGGCGTCGTCTCCGCGCCAATCGCGCGGAAGCTTATCAACTATTATCTCACTGGCACGCGCGAAGATCCCCCGCCGGCCATCGTGCCGAACACGCCTGCGTACCGCGAGCTTAAGCTTTTGAAGTTTGGCGGGAAGTCTTCTCCGGTACCACTGAAGGCCGTTGAAACGGCTGCAGCTCCGGCTGTGAGCGCGCAACCAGTGAAGCCGAAGACGGCTGCCAAACCAGCGCCAAAGCGACACGCCGGACGCACTCAGTACGAGATTGCCTGGCGCAGAATGGGATGATTGTTGTGACGCGGCAGGAAGGAGCTTGCTTTTTGCACTCTGATTTCGTATTATTGTAGCACTTCCTTCGTATCCGTTTTTCATTCACTAACCGGGAGATTGGGATTATGAGTATTCGTAAGCTTGCCGCGCAGGCGGCATTGGTGCAGTCGTTGTTTCTCATCGTGGTGGGGGCTATTTACATGGTCGCTCTACCACAATGGGGGATGCAGGTGTCGGATTGGGAAAGCACGGCCAAGGCCGCCAAATGTATGGTCGATCACAAAAGTGGTTGGACCGTGGCCTACTTCTCCGATTGGGTTTTTGCGTTCACAACCTTTATCCTTGCCGCAGCATATACCCAAAAGTTCTCCCGGAAGCAGCCGTGGCTCGGAATCATACTCGGTGGATGGGGCGTCATCGCGTCCGCTCTGTTCTTTGTAGCCGGGACGATCGGAGTGTATGGCGTTCGAATGTCTGCGCTCGATTATGCATCCACCAACTCCCTCGGCTTATCGCAAGCCGTGCAACAATTGCGGTTCTACACGGAGACCGCAGGCGTGGGAGCAATGGCTTTGGTCACATTCGTAGCAGCATTGGCGTCGGCGCGGACAAAGACGTTTGCCAAATGGGTCAACCTCTGCGGTTTTGCCAGTGGCATTTTCTATCTCGTTGGCTTTGTTTTCGGAGCGGTCTCGACCGCACTCAGCTACGTTACTTTTGTCGGAGCACTCTTCGCGATCCTTTTCAATATCGGCGTCGCGGTGAGCTTCATGAGGCAAGAGCATCCCGAGTTGACGTTGACGGTGGGCAGCTAAGCCATTATGCCTGTAGCGCCGGGAGGAAACGCCCGGCGCTATATTACTCAAACCCGGAAACTGATTTCGCATGTCAGTGCTTGTCAATCCCGAAATCAATCCGTGTAATCTGGCGCAACCATGGTTGCGCCGCCCTCAATCCGCGTAATCCAGGTTCTCTTCGTGATCTCACTCCTTCGAGGCAAAGTCCGGCACAAAGCACCCTTTACGATCGTCATCGAGGCCGCAGGCGTCGGCTACGAAGTCCTGTGCACGCAGGAAGCCTACGAACAGGCCGGCAAGCTCGGAGGTGAGTGTGAGGTGTGGACACGCCTGGTCGTTCGAGAAGATTCCATGACGCTCTATGGCTTTGCTTCCATGGAGGAGCGCGCACTCTTCGATCTGGTCGTTGGTGTCAGCGGCATCGGACCAAAGACGGCGGTCGGCATTCTTTCTGGACTCGGCGCGGAGCATCTTCGCGAGGCCATCGGCTCGGCAGATACAGGCCGATTGACAGCGATTCCAGGCATTGGTCGTAAAACTGCCGAACGGCTCATCGTGGAACTCCGTGACAAACTGCTGAAGGAAGAGACGTATGCGCCGCCAACCACCGGCGCTGCCAAGGTTCGGAGCGATGCACTGCAAGCGCTTGTCGCGCTCGGATATCAGCGGGTTGTGGCGGAGAAGGCAATCCGAAGCGTTGTGCGGGATAAACCGGAATCGGCGAAAAGCGTGGAGGCGCTGATTAGAGCGGCGTTGAAAGAGGCTGCGTAGGGACACGCCAGCGGCGTGTCCCTATGTGAGAATTGGTAACAACTCCGCCTTTTCCGGCTCGCCACACATCTTGTAGATCGCATCGCCAACGCGCTGCATCAGCCATTGCGGTGTGCTCGTGGCGCCGGTGACCGCGACGTTATTCAAGTTCGCAAACCACTCCGGCTGAAGTTCTCGCTCGTCCTCGATGAAGTAGGTGTTCGGGTTGGCGTCCTTCGCTACGTTGAAGAGGACTTTGCCATTCGAGCTGTTGTGTCCGGCGACAAAAATCACGAGATCCTGCTGACGTGCAAGCTCGGCGAGCTTCGCTTCGCGGCCCGAAACCTGACCGCAAATCGTGTCCTTTGCCTGGAATTCGATTGCGGTCTCTTCCATTGTATCCACAACGAGATCGGCGATACGCTCTTTCAAGCGGTCGCGAATTTCGCGGAAGGTTGGCCGGTCCATCGTGGTTTGCGAGAAGAGCACCGTCGGGCGATCGAACTTTATTTTATCGAGTGCTTCTTCGACCGTTAGCACCACGATTGCTTCGTCGTTGACGACACCGCGCAATCCAACGACCTCGGCGTGATCCTTCTTGCCGAAGATGACCATCTGGTAGCCCTTGTCGTAAAACTTTCGGATGCGTTCCTGCACCTTGCCGACCACCGGGCAGGTGGCATTCACGACTCCCAGTCCAAGCTCTTCGAGTTTGGCGTATGTCGATGGCGGCTCGCCGTGAGCACGGATGAGTATTTTGGATTCAATTCCGCAAGTCCGGTTCTCTTCGGCAATGCGCTCGAAATCGGCGTGCGAAATCGTCTCAAGGCCTTCGGAGCGAAGACGATCGACTTCGACGGGATTGTGGATGATGTCGCCGAGGGAGTAGAGCCGAGGTGCGCGGCCATTTCCGGATTGTCCGGCAAGCTCCGCCTCTGCGATGTTCACTGCCCGAACCACACCCCAGCAAAATCCTGAATTCTTATCAACGGTGACTTGCATCCACTTAGCAAACGCAAGCTTGCTATCAAAAGTTAAGTCCCTCAGCGGAACGCATGAACGTACCCGATTTGGAAGGCGAGCTGCGGACTGCTATAGGTCCCGCTCCCGAAGAGGAGTCCCAGTTCCAGATAGAATCCTCCAGCATTCAGTTCGTACGCGGGGCCGACACCCGTGAAGTTGTGATTCACTTCCGTTGTCCCACCAAACACATCCGTTTGATGCGTCGTAATGGAGCTGGTGGCGGCAACGAGCGAAATGTCGTGAGAGGTGCTCTCGAAGCGCGCAATGTTGATGGGGATGCCCAACTGCACTCCAGAAATGCTGCCGAGATAGAGACCACTCAGTCGGACTCCGACATGTCGCCACATATAGCCAGCGACGAGGTTTAAGCCGGACGGGGTCCCGATGGTTATGCCAACTTCACCAAAATCGGCGAGCCGGTGTGCCGCGTAGGAGATCGATTCGATCCTCGATCGCAACACGAACTCCTGCTTGCCTTGGTCGTTGATGATAAAGACGGTGTCCGCCGTCTCCCGCGTAATCTGGCCTCGAAACACTTCGCCGCCCTTTGTTTTGATCTCTGCCGTGAGATGCTCGGCATTCCGCGTTGTTTGCGCTCGCAACGATGTGGCGAGAAGGAAAAGAAGAAGGAGGAAACACAGCTTTGACATAAGAAACAATCGTTTGTAAGGTCACAAATATACGAAGTCTCAGTGAGAGATGCAAGCTTTGTTCCCGTCTTATTGCCCGGCAAGCTCCGCCTCGGCGATGTTCACGGCCCGAACCACGCCCCAGCAAAATCCGGAATTCTTATCGACGGTGACAATCAAGGTACTAAGTGTTAATTGCGAGTTCTAAGTAAGATCCTCTTGCGACATGATGTCTCGCGCCATTTCGTACACGCGCTCCACCTGCCCATCGAACGTCAAATTTGTCGTATCAACTTCGATTGCATCTGGCGCTTTGCGGAGCGGTGAGATGGGGCGCTCGGAGTCGCGCCGGTCGCGCTCTTCGAGCTGTTGGCGTAACTCTTCGAGCGGAATGTGCGTGCCCAGACGCTCCATCTCGAGTTGGCGGCGCTGGGCACGAACCAAAGCGTCGGCGACGAGGAAGATCTTCAACTCGGCATCGGGGAAGACGACCGTTCCAATGTCGCGGCCTTCGAGCACAACCCCGCCATCGTTGCCGATAGCGCGCTGCTTCAGGAGCAGCTTGGCGCGGACTTCCGGGTTCGTCGAAAGCTCGCTGGCGAGCAAGGCAATGTCCGGCTCCTGAATTTCGCGCGAGACATCGGCGCCATCGAGTTGAATCACGCCAGCGGGGGAGAAGCGGATGTCCGCCTGCTCGATGAGCGTATGAACGCGAGCGGGATCGTGGCCATGATGATCGCGCCGGCGAACCAGCAGCGCGAACGCGCGGTACATCGCGCCAGTATTCAAATGGAGAAAGCCCAAACGAGCGGCGACTTGTTTCGCCGTCGTGCTCTTGCCGGACGCTGTCGGCCCGTCGATCGCGATGATGATTCCGTTCTTACGCAAGGTAAATGGATAACGAGTAAGAAGCAACGAGTCGTTTCTTCACTCGTTACTCATCACTCGTTACTATGATCGAAATTCCGTGCTGACAACCGTTAACTCGCCGGGATACCGGACGTTGCCGAGCGGCGTGGACATCGTCGGCGTCGTTTTGAGTTGGACTTGCGAAACGCCGCCCTGACCGGAGAGCGCAAGAGCAAGCTGGAGCATGTCATTGTAACCCTGATTCGCAAAGAACTGCTTGAGATCGACGGTCACTTGCAGAGGAATGATTGTAGTCTGTCCTCCGGGCGGCACACCAACCGGGCCGCCAATATTGCCGCTGATCGTCTCATGCCCATTCAGCAACAGCCGCCAAGGGAGATCGATTACTTTCAGCGCGCCATAAGCCGCGTTCGGAGCGTTCGGATTTTTGGCTTCAACGTTCAGTGTGAATGTGAGTGGGAATCGCCCGGAAGAGAAAGCGTTCATCAGACTGAGGCCGTCCATCACGCTAAAATCGGAGACGCTGTGCTTGTTTCTCACGTCGATACCGGCAAGCCGAACGCTCTGCACATCACTCAGCTTAAACTGAATGTGCTGGAGGTTTGCCAGCGCGTTGATCGCCGCACAGGAGTTCAGGCTCGCCGAGAGAACTCCGGCGCCAATGACAAGCGCAATTGCCGCTCCTAATAAACCTGATCGTCCGAATAGTCTCATGATACCCTCCAAAGTGTGAAAGAGTGTGTGGATGATTCTTCTTGCCTACTAGAACGAGGCGGGCTGTAAGAAGTTGCGTGAGAAATGTGTCAGTAATGAGAAACGAGTGATGAAAGACCGAGTGCTCGATACTCGTTTCTCATCACTCGTTACTCTACAGTATGCGGAGCGGACGGGACTCGAACCCGCGACCTCCTACGTGACAGGCAGGCGTTCTAACCAACTGAACTACCACTCCAGAACCGCACTCATTAGCAATGAGGGCTGCCGCTAACGGTCATTCCTCCCTCCTAATTCCATTTTTCTATTCATATTTGCCCTGTGTGGACCCAAGGGGAATCGGACCCCTGACCTCTTGAATGCCATTCAAGCGCTCTACCAACTGAGCTATGGGCCCACACCGGGCAAGCTGATATATATTGCGGGCGCGATAACCGTTTGCAAGTGCGACGGGTTTCCATCATCACGCAAAGCCATCACGCATTCCAGAATTGCCGGTCAAGACTACGGTATTGGATTGCCTCGCTGAGATGAGCAGTCGTAATATTCTCTACACCGGCCAGATCGGCGATGGTGCGAGCGACTTTGAGGATACGGTCGTATGCGCGCGCGGAGTAACCCATCCGGTTCATCGCCATCTTGAGGACGTTTCGGCCTTCTTCGCCGATCTCACAAAATTGCTCGACGAGTTTTGGAGGCAAGTCAGCATTCTTGTAGATGCGCCGTTTGCTGCCAGGGATGGTCGCGTCCATGTATCGGCGCGTTTGCCGCTCGCGTGCCGCTATGACGCGCTCGCGAATCTTCTTCGATGGTTCGCCAGTTGATTTCTTCGACAGATCTTCGACCTTCACGCTCGGGACTTCAATGTGAATGTCGATGCGGTCGAGCAACGGTCCCGAGACTTTGCTCATGTACCGTTGGATCGCTCCCTCGGCGCAGGTGCAGGCGTGGATCGTCGAGCCGAAGTGTCCACACGGACAGGGGTTCATCGCGCAGATGAGCATGAAGCTCGCGGGATACTCGACGGTCATGCGCGTACGCGAGATCCTGATCGAGCCGTCTTCGAGCGGCTGGCGCAGGACTTCGAGCACGTTGCGCTGGAATTCCGGAAGCTCGTCGAGAAAGAGCACCCCGTGGTGCGCGAGCGAAATCTCGCCAGGCCGAATGTTCGCCATCCCGCCGCCGACGAGTGCGGCATCCGAAATCGTATGATGCGGCGAGCGGAAGGGACGCGAAGTGAGCAGGGGAGTATTAGGCGCAAGCGTACCGGCCACGCTATGAATCTTGGTTGTCTCGAGCGCTTCGTCGAACGTGAGCGGTGGCATGATGGATGGAAAGCGCTTTGCCAACATGCTCTTGCCCGATCCGGGCGCGCCGACCATGATGATATTATGACCACCGGCTGCAGCGACTTCCAACGCGCGCTTGACGGCCTCCTGTCCCTTCACGTCGGAGAAGTCGAGCATTCCTTCGTGCGTATCTTCGCGGAAGATTTTGTCAATGTCAATACGAATCGGATCGGGCGTGAGCAGCCCGTTCAGAATGTCCACAGCCTCGCGGAGCGTGCGAACGCCATAGACATCGATCTCCTGCACGAGTCCGGCCTCCTTGGCATTCTCCAGAGGCACGATCATGCCTTTGAGATTCGGCAGTTTCTCTCGAAGCTTTCGAGTATGCAGAGCAACGTTCAGCGAGCCGCGGACGGGCCGCACTGTCCCGTCGAGGGCAAGTTCGCCGAGCAGGACATACTCTTGCAGGCGTTCGGTATCGACGACACCACCAGTCGCAAGAAGTCCGAGCGCAATCGGCAGATCGAAGGCGCTGCCCTCTTTGCGAATGTCGGCCGGGGCAAGATTGATCGTAATCTTGCGGTTCGTGTCGAACGGCAGGGCGCTATTCTTCATGGCGCTGAGCACGCGCTCCTTACTCTCGCGGACGGCCGAGTCCGGCAGTCCGACGATGGCATAACTCGGCACGTGAGCCTCGACGTGCGTCTCGATTTCGACGGTATAAGCTTCGATTCCTTGGGTAGTAGCGGAGTAGCAACGGGAGAACATGGGGCGAAAATACGGAGTTTGGGCGTTTGTCGCGCGAATATTAGGATTTCATCCCACCGACACCACTTCTGAACTAAGCCAGCCTGTGTGCGGTTAATGCCGCGCCCCAACGCTCAGAATACCATGTTGGAGGCCCTCTCTGGTTCAAATTGCAGGAAATGGGCCATATCGTTGTTATCGGATAGAAAGCACACATAGAGTTTTATGCCACGCAAATACGCACTCGCACACACTCGGAACATCGGGATCATGGCGCATATCGACGCCGGAAAGACGACGACGACTGAGCGGATCCTGTTCTATACGGGCGTCGTCCACCGGATGGGTGAAGTCCATGATGGCGGCGCAACCATGGACTGGATGGAGCAGGAGAAGGAGCGGGGCATCACGATTACGTCTGCTGCGACAGCCTGCGTATGGCGTGATACCCAGATCAATATCATTGATACGCCCGGTCACGTCGATTTTACCGTCGAAGTCGAGCGGTCGCTCCGCGTGCTCGATGGTGCGGTCGCGCTTTTTTGCGCAGTTGGTGGCGTCGAACCGCAATCGGAGACGGTCTGGCGTCAGGCCAATAAGTACGGCGTGCCACGCATTGCGTTCGTCAATAAGATGGACCGCACCGGTGCGAACTTTTTCAATGTCATAGAGATGATCAAGGAGCGGCTCAAAGCCAATCCGATTCCGATCAATCTTCCAATCGGCGAGGGGGAGTTGTTCGCCGGTGTGATCGATCTCGTCACGAACACGGCCCGCATGTATAATGAGAACACGCTGGGCTCGACCTTCGAAGACGTTCCGATTCCGGAGAATCTGAAAGAACATGCGAAAGAGTGGCGCACGCGCCTCTTCGAATCCGTTGCGGAGGTTGACGACACGCTGCTTGTGAAGTATCTGGAAGGGCAAGAAATCACTTCGGAGGAGGTGATGCGCGTACTTCGTGAAGCCGTGATCCAGTCGAAGATTATTCCGGTGATGTGCGGATCGGCGTTCAAAAACAAGGGTGTACAGAACCTGTTGGATGCCGTTGTCGATTATCTGCCGAATCCGCTGGATGTTGGCGCGGTCGAAGGACACCATCTCAACCTCACGGACCATATTAGCCGGGAGCCGCGCGACAACGAGAAGTTCGCCGCGATTGCGTTCAAGATCATGACCGACCCGTTTGTCGGCAAGCTGACGTTCTTCCGCGTTTATTCCGGTACGCTGAAGGCCGGTTCGTATGTGCTGAACTCCATCAGTGGCCGCAAGGAGCGGATCGGGCGCATCCTTCGAATGCACGCGAATCATCGCGAGGACATCGAGGAAGCATATACGGGAGACATCTGTGCGGCGGTAGGTCTGAAGCAAACGCGCACCGGAGATACCCTCTGTGATGAGGACGATCCAATCGTGCTCGAGCGCATGATCTTTCCGGAGCCTGTCATCTCGCTCGCGGTCGAGCCGAAGACGAAAGCAGACTCGGAGAAGATGGGTGAGGCATTGCAGAAGCTTGCGGACGAAGATCCGACGTTCAGAGTCAAGACCGATGAAGAGACGGGGCAAACCATTCTTTCCGGAATGGGCGAGTTGCATCTGGAGATTCTCGTCGATCGCATGAAACGCGAGTTTCGCGTTGAGGCGAATGTTGGCAAGCCACAAGTCGCATACAAAGAGACCATTCGGAAGAAAGTCACGCAGGAAGGGAAGTTTGTGCGTCAATCGGGTGGCCGCGGTCAGTTCGGTCACGTTTGGATCGAACTCGAGCCAAACGAGCCAGGCAAGGGCTACGAATTCGTGAATGCCATCGTCGGCGGCTCGATCCCGAAGGAGTATATCGCGCCGGTCTCGGCTGGCATTGTCGAAGCGATGAAGAACGGGATCATCGCCGGCTATCCGGTCGAAGATATCAAGGTGAAGCTCTTCGAAGGCTCCTTCCACGAAGTCGATTCGAGCGAAATGGCGTTTAAGATCGCAGGCTCGATGGCGTTCAAGGAAGGCGCTCGGAAGGCACACCCGGTAATCCTCGAGCCAATCATGGATGTCGAAGTTGTCACACCCGAAGATTACATGGGCGATGTGATCGGTGATTTGACAAAGCGCCGCGGGAAGATCGAGAGTATGACTGCTCGGTCTGACGCGCAGGTGATCAAAGCTTCCGTTCCGCTTTCGGAAATGTTTGGGTACGCGACGGTGATGCGTTCGATGTCGCAGGGGCGCGCGATTTACACCATGCAATTCTCCCGCTACGAAGAAGCGCCGCGCTCGATCCAGGAACAGATCATCGAGGCTGCAAAGGGCAAGACGGGGGTCGCGGCATAGGCCGCGACCGCTCTGGCGATTACCGATAGGCATTCATATTTACCCTCCCGCAGGGAAACGGAGTCAGCGGCTTAACGTTGATGGCCTGAACCACTGCCTACTGGAGCAATGCAGCAACTGCCTCACACAACAGAGTCGGTAATTCCCGAGCCTGTTGTTCCTGATTTGAAACCGGATGTCCACATCCTGGACTACCTCGCGCTCGTCGCACGCCACAAGTGGGTGGCGATTGCGCTTGTCCTTATTTCGGGCGGAGTGTTTCTTGCGGCGACATATGTCATGCCCTACACGTTCGAGGCGGAAACACGGATTCTCCCTCCGGATCGCCTCTCTTCGTCAGGTTTGCTCTCGGGTTTGAATGCGGGCTATGCGCTGAAGATATTGAAGGAAGTTGAGAACCCCTCTGTCGATCTCCTGCAGAATATCCTTGAGTCTCGCGCGGTGGCCGAGTGCCTCGCACAGGATTCCCTGATCGCCCGCCATTATCATGATGATTCCGGTTCGCACGATGACGTGATCTCGGCAATCGAACAGGCGCTTGTGGTCTTACCAAATTTTTCAAAAGTTGATGTCAAGGCGTCGGTTTCGACGCCGTGGTTTTCCACGGCACAGGAGAAGGAAGAAGCGCGCCAGTTGTCAGCGCGGCTCGCCAATCTCGCGATTCACGCGATGGATAGCTTATTCCTGCGCGAGATCAAGAACGACGCGCACATCCAACTGCTCTACGCGGAATCAGAATATGCAAGCCGGAAAGCGGATCTTGATTCTTTCAGCATGGTGCAGGAGCGATTCGAGCAGGAGCATGGAATCGTTCAATTGAAGACGCAAACCATTGCTGCCATCGAGCAGATAGCTCAGTTGAGAGCCGATCAGGACGAGGCGGCAATCGAAGCCAACGCCTTATCTCGCGAATTTACGGAGCGTGGAAGCGCGCGTGCGAAAGCAACAGCTCGCGCGAGTGCGGCGAGCGCTGTTCTGCAACAGTATCAACGGAGTTCAGAGATCGGTCCTGCATTCAATGAAATGCCGGAAGTCAACCGCGTCTATGCGAATCTGCTTCTGCGCCGCGCTGCGCTTGAGCCGGTCGTAACCTATTTGAATCGAGAAGTTGAGCAGCAGAAGATCAATCAGGAGCGTGAGAAGTCGATCATCACGATCCTCGACCTTGCTCGCACGCCGGATGTCCGTTCGAGCCCGAAACGGCTGCCGATGCTACTGCTGGGTTTAACAGCCGGTGCTGCATTGACAATCCTGTATCTCGGATATATCTCCATGATGGGTTTGGCTGTACGTTCAACGGCCGCATCCAGACCCCCAACTCGCAGCGGAGCGATTTATTTCGATCGTCATCTATCTTCGTGAGTGTATCATTCCTCAATCGCGCCGGTAGAACGGAAGAGACCAGCATGCTCTCATTTCGGACTCTGAAGTATTTCCTTTGCTGGCTTCTCCTCTGGCAGGGAAACATGGTCAGTGGCTCTCTCCTCCAACTGAACGAGTTGATTCCGACGGTGGGCGGTCTTTCAATTGTCGAGGAGATCGGAATTCTCCTGGCCGTCGTGCTTCTGCTTGAGCGGACGATGACAGGAGACTTTCGTGTTCGGCGCTCGTATTTTGCCGGACCGTTACTGCTCGTCGCCTTTGTCCTCTTTTTCTCCTGGTTCCGGGGATCGATCATCACGCAGCGGTATGTCGGTGTCCTCGAGGCGCATGAAGCATTTGCTCTTCCATTTTTCTTCTTTTTGATTAGCAATACATTTCGGGACGAGTCAGATCGAGACATCCTTATTAAGATCATCATCTGGGCCGCAATCGCAAAATGCCTCGATGGGCTTAGCGTCCAGTTTTTCTCGCACGACGTATCGAAGAGTTGGGGAGTTATTCAACTATGGCGGGATGCCTACCTGATCTCCGTCGGCATTCTGGCTGGCGTGGTGTTCCTTCACTATCGGGGTACAGCGTTAAAGAAGCTACAATGGGTTGTGATTGCTGCCACTCCATTGATGGTTGCCGTGATGATTCTCGGCTATCGGAGAACCGCGATGGTTGCGACGCTGGGCGCGATCCTGAGCATGTTTGTGACGCTTCCGAAGCAACGGAGGGGCCGCCAAGCGGTGGCTCTGGGAGCGTTTCTGCTTTCGTTCGTTTTATTGGCGATTATCATCAATCCCCTCAACGTATTTCTTCGTCTCTCAGGGATTGTTGCTCCGGCGGGCGAAGGTTCGGCCTACATCCGGTTGTTGGAACTTCCTAACGTACTCCAGAATATCTGGCAACATCCGATATTAGGAGTCCCCGTAGGAATTCCATGGAAGACATACTATCGAATGCCAATTTCGGCCGTGTACACGACTCTGGGTACGCATAATGCCTATCTCTACTGGCCGCTTCGTGCTGGAATCACCGGGCTGGTGGCCTTTGTGTGGCTGTTTGGATGCGTGTGGAAGTCGGTCCTCATCAGCTTCAGACTGCGGCGAACCGAGGAGGACTTCTTCTATGGTCAATTCCTTATTCAGTGCTTAGTTATCTATGGTGCGGCAAGCTTCTTCGGGATTATGTATGGGGACTACATGTCGAGCATGATGGCGGTTCTGTTTGTCATGATTCAACTGCACGCCAAACAAATTAGTGGGCGCTGGAGTTATCGTGACGTGGCGCTCATTGCGACGCTTCGGTCGGGGCAGATCACGTTTACACGCCGCGCAATTCGACGTTTGCAGCCGATTGCCGCGTAGAATCTATAACGGATGACCGATATTCCACTCATGCTTCGGCGCTTCACAGCGGAAGTCCGACGTCCGCAACTGCTCATCTTTGCTGGTTTCGTGCTTGCAGCAGTTCACGTGACATCGCTCGTCTTTCTGCGGATCGACGGTCACGATGCGAGTGTACACATCTTTTGGATTGGAGCCTTCCGTGAAATCTTCGCCTATTTTAGTTGGTGGCCGCGGTGGTCGCACCTCTCATTTTACGGACTGGGCTCTCCCGTCTTCTATTATTATCCTCCCATTACCTACCTGTTGGCATCCGTGATTGCGTGGGTTGGCCCGGCATTCTCATCCGAGATGCTCTTTCGGATTGTTGCAGCCGTTGCTTATCTTGGCAGTTTCTTTTTCATGCGAATACTTTTACGTTCGCTTGCACTTGACCGTCGCCAAGTTTTAGCCGGGAGTCTCATCTATGCCTTCAATCCCTATGTTTATTTTACGCTCTTCACTCGTGGTTCGCTCTCGGAAGTCGTCTCCTTCTCATTTATGCCACTGGTCTTCCTGGTGTGCGCATTGAGTATTTACGACCGCTCGACCTGGTGGCGCTTCCTCCTCTCCACGCTCGGTTGCGCTGCGGTTCTTCTGAGTAGTATCCCGTCCGGCATCAGTCTCCTTCTTCTTCTCGGGACTGCGCTTCTGATACTCGGTAGAGATTGGGAACGATCGGCGCTCGGAGTATGGTCACTGCTGCTGTCGTGTGGGATCGCATCGGTCTGCTTACTGCCGGCTGTGTTGCACCTGGGCCGACTCGGTCTCGACAACTTGTTTCCGACGGGGGAGCACTCGCCGCTCTTGGAGACGGTCAATGGCGGTTATCTTCAAACGCGTATCGTAATTCCGCTCATATTTCTTTCATTGGCCGCAATCTGGTTCAGGGCTGTCCAAAGAGAAGCACGAGGTCAGCGACGCGCCGGGCAACAGGCGGCACAATACCGATTCTTTTTCGCCGCATGGACGATTGGTCTCGTTTTCCAATTTCCCTTTGTATTCAATTTTCTTTCATCATGGATCCTACCGATTCACATGATCCAATTCCCTTGGCGCATGGATATGATCTTGATGCTTCTGGCAATTGTGTTTCTGATTCAGGACACCGAGAGGAATCCGATTTTGCCGCGAGCAATAGTTCTGATGCTCCTGTCCTGGCTCATTGTCACGACTGGCATCGAAGGAGCATCCATGCTAAACTTGAGGATCGGAACACATGTGGTTTCCTCGATGGAAGCACGCGGAGAGTTCTACTCGCGGACAATAACGATCCCGATGGATTCT
Organism: Candidatus Kapaibacterium sp.; assembly: GCA_017882165.1. Taxonomy (GTDB): domain Bacteria; phylum Bacteroidota; class Ignavibacteria; order Palsa-1295; family Palsa-1295; genus PALSA-1295. The sequence goes on along the minus strand of JADGPZ010000003.1, from coordinate 49,705 downwards.
GTTGGTCATCGCTACAGTGCCAGCGCGAACGAGCCGCACTTCATGCTGGACTCTCCTGGCTCTGTTACGACGCGCTATGAGCACCCCAATGAGCGAAGCTATGAGATCACCATAGCCCACCCCTCAACGGCCACCCTCCATCTGTATTACTGGCCGGAGTGGGTTGCAACCGTGAATGGCATCCGATCGCATACCGAACCCGATTCTATCGGACGGACCCGCGTAGGGCTCCCCGCAGGGCACTCCGTGCTTACGATTCGGTTGGAGACTTCGGATGCAGAAATCGCCGGTACGAATGTCACTCTTGCCTCCATAGCGCTCACCTGCCTGTCGGCAATTGGCATTTATTTTGCCAGCCGTCGCCGAAAGAAGTCATAGGGAATAACCAACGCAAGCAGGCAAGCTGAGACAATACTGAGCCAGAGTCCCAATCGAAATGACTTAGGCTCGAATCGGTACTCAACGGTATGATATCCCGGATGAAGCAGCACCGCCCGCATTGCATAATTGCAGCGCTGCGTTTCCGTTTCAACGCCATCAACCGTGCAGATCCAGCCGGGATAATATGTGTCCGTCAGGACGAAGTATTCCGACTGATCCGAATGCGTTCGAAAAACAATTCTGCTGCCAGAATCTTCGAGGAGTGAGACCGAATCATGTTGATCGATAGTCGCGCTCATCGCAACGGGCTTTTGGTCTCCTGTAAACAGGGCCGCCGGCCACGGCGAAAGACTGTAGCGTAACGAATCGAGTACCAACCGGTCGTTTGGCAACGTTGCGGTACTGCACGTAAGGAATGCTCTTGGCGTCGGGGAATTGAGGCGATAAATCCATATTGGCCCGCGCACCAACGTGGTGAGTTGCGTGGTGTCAGCAATCGGAAGAGCCGTGCAAATTGTACCGACGTTGAAACGCGAGAGCAGACGTTGTGTGGCAGCATCCGGGGTCACGCCGATCGCATTGAAGAGGCAGCGCGGAGTAAGGCTCTCATAACCCGTAGCCTCGCGAATGCTGTATATGATGTTCTCATTATCAATGAACATCGTTTGCTTGCCGGGGGCTATCTGGCGGAAGAAGCAAACTCGCGAGTTCACGCTGAGCGATTGTAAGAGTCGTGTCTCGGAAGTTGAGGGGTAGAGTGGGAAGCGTTGCGTATCGGTGGCAGGCAGCCAGGACCGCGCAAAGAGGACAAGCTGGAACGTCGTTATTACCCACAGGACGGCAAGTATCCGAGGGTGCGAGAGGATTCTCTTGCTGATCCCCAGGTACACGACGCCAACGGCTACCATGCTGCTTGCAATCGCCGCAATCCATTCCGGCCTGAGAATACTCCAGTACTCGACCGCCTCTCGAATTCGCGATGCGATCCAGCTCTCGTTGCCTGAGGCGAACGCCGCTTGCGCAAAGCGAGGGAGTAGATATTCTCTCGCCATTGAGAGAACACGTTCATGCTCAAAATACAAAATACACGACGAGACCGACAGTAGCACGATTAGCACTCCCAACAGGACCGAAGCCCACGCGAGCCATCGGACGATGCTGTGCTTCCATTTGTCGTTCTGCAAAATCTCTTCTAATGCGATGGCCCCGGCTCCACAGGCCCCCAGCACGAAGACCACGAAGAAGCGATGGTAAACAAGGTGAAAGAGTGGAGTCGCGATGGGGAGCAGCAATCCCGTTATGCCAAGCAAAACGAATGGCCGGATTTCTGGCTTAGTCTTCCACAGGTGCATGCTTCCCCAAATCGCGAGAAGAAGCGGCACAAAGCTGATCGCGCCCTGGAAATCAATCGGAAAGACTCCGATACTGGCCGGAAGTGTTACTCCACGGATCGATCCGGCCAGTTGAGGCAAGAAGAATGTCACGAGAAGCGGCAGGCTCAACAGGCGAGAAGCGAAACTGTACCCACGCTGAAAACTTGTCGAGAACGATACGCCGCCGTTCGTGACCTCATGTAGCATTTCACTGGCCGGAAGGAGATACACCATTCCGATCCCAATTCCGATGAGAAGTGCCAATGCAAGCGGGCGCACGTTCAGTCGTCTCTCACTGCTCCATTTTAACGCAAGCCAATAGCACGCAGCAATATAAAAGAGAAAAGCGGCCGTTTGCACATTGCCTGATAAGATGCCGAGACCGAGCGTGATACGGGCAAGAGCGATTGATGGTAACCGAGCATTGGTATGATACCGGTGGAGAAAGAACAATATCCACGGCGCAAAGCTGAATGCGGCGGGAATGAAATGTGCCAGGAGATGGGTGAGGAAGAGCGCGTTCAGCATGTATGCTGTTGCGAATATGCGAGCGATACCAACACGCACGGCGTAATCACGAAGCAGCAAGTACATCCCGAAGCCTGCGACGAGGAGCGGAAAAATCAAAAGAAAATTGAGGCGAACGGCGAAGGACAGCGGCAACAGAAGAATGGGATTGTATGTCCACATTCCTTCGACGTACTGCGGATAGCCATTAAGAATGAAGGGATTCCAAAATGCAAAATGACCACTCTCGAACGCTTGAGACGTAAGATATTTTAGTGGGTAAAATTGGAAGTAGCCATCCGTGACGAGAGAATTGTATGCGTGCGGCGCCTGATACGATTCGGAGAACGGGAGCGTCATCGTATTGATGAGATCGCTGGGCAAGAGTGACTTCCCTTCGAAGAGAACCGGGAAGAATGTTGCGCCAAGCGCAAGCGCGAGCAGAGCAAGCGTTACGAACGCTTGCCGGATTTCCGTGCGCGATCGAGTCAGGCTCATTCAGATTTCGCGAATGACGAACGCCGAACAAGCCCGAGCGCACCGAACCCGAGGATGCCAGCGAGCGCGAGTATCGAGATCCACTTGCCGATCTGATAGCTCATTGGGTCAAACACAAATGCGACGCGGTGCTTGCCTGCTTCCAGATAGACCGCGCGCATCGCGTAATTTGCCCGGTGGATTTCCCGCTTGTGTCCATCGACAAAGCACTCCCAGCCGGGATAATAGGTGTCCGATAATACCAAGTATCCCGGATAGTCATTAGAGGTCTCGATCATGACCGACTCGGGCTTGTCTACAATGATATTCGCGGTTGCTGTTAGCGATGGAAGCGGAGATGCCAGTGATTCGACACTTTCTCCTGTGAACGCGACGACGCGAGGATCGAACGCAGTGTCATCCAGCATTGCAAGCGTTGTCGAATCGTTCGGCGAAATTATCACACGATCGGAGAACCAGGCGCGACGGACGGGCGCACGATTCTTCCACAGACGCCATTTGCCTGAGCCCAATAGTTCAAATTCGCTGCTCGAAAGATGACTGCTGTTCCCGGTGAGAATGTATCTTACGTTCAGGAGTCCAAGTAACTTCGCGGGCATCGTTGAGTCGTTCGTGAGCCGTGGAACATGCAGATAGAAGCTCCGTGGCAGGAGGCTCTCAAAGCCGCTGATGACTGCAATCCCATACGCTGCATTCTCGTTGTCGATCAAAAGATATTGCTCGTTCGGATGCGACCGGCGGTCCACAAACACGCGCGCGGAGCTGTCATGGCTGAGAAGATCCGTGAGGTGCGTGCGCGGAAGCAGAGGAAATGATTTGGAGTCGACGTGCGGGAGCCACGTGTAAGCGAACATCGCCACCTGGAACGCGCCGATGGCCCAAATGCCAGCCAGCTTCACGTTCTGATTCCGGTTCGGAGCGCGGAGGAGCGTATGGAGCAAGTAGTATCCAATCGCAATCGAGAGGAGCGAAAGAAGCATGACCGGCGAATCAAGCGAATAGCTATCGATCGTTGCGCGCATATAATCGACAACCCAGGCATGATTGCCTTCGGCGAACGAGATGTGTTCGAACCGAGGCAGCAGGTATTTCACACCCATCGCCCATGCCCGCTCGTGGTTCGTAAGAATGAGCAGCCCGACGGTTACGATCAGTCCGGCGACTACTGCAAAAGCATAGAAAGAATATCGGAGCAATCGCCGTGCGGACTCACGCGCATCGTCGTCATCGAGCACACGCTGAAATCCAATGGCTCCCGCTCCGCATAATCCGAAAATGGCGACGATGAAAAAGCGGTGGTAGAGAAAGCGAAAGAGCGGTGTCGCGATCGGAAAGAGGAAACCACAAAACACCATCAGGGCAAATGGAAGGATCGTTCGGTCCCTCCAGTATTTGATCGCGGCCCAAAATCCGATGAGCAGAGGGATGTAACCGATTGCGGCGTTAAAATCAATCGTAAAAACACCGATGCTTTTGTAGATGCTCATGCCCGATGCGCTTCCGGCAATGGATGGAATGAAAAATGTCAAGAGCATCGGGATACTGAGCAAACGTTGAAGCGGGGAATAGCCTCGGGTGAGGCTTGTCGAAGAGACCAAGCCATCGCGCATCACATTCCAAAAAAGCTCGAGCGTCGGCAGCCACATAATCGCGCTCAAGAACACTCCGATGGTGAGCACGCTCGCAAAAGCAATGACGCGCGTCGTGAAGGGAATTGGCCCGGTCTTCGACCAGTAGGTCAACGAATAGAATGCCATGAGGATGGCCAGGAACATTGCGGTCTGCATATTCCCGCCAAGGAAGCCGAGACAAAGGAATGCGCCGGCAAGCAAAATCTGACCGTTGCTGCCTCGATCGAAATATCGTTTGAGAAATAAACAAACGACCGGCGCCCAGCACATCGAGCCGGGCATAAAATGCGGGAGCAGATGCGTGATGAAGAGGCCGCAGAGCATGTAGCTCGTCGCGAATATTCGTGCGATCCAAATATTCACGTTGTAACTTGTGAGGAAGCAATAGAAGCCACTACCGGCAATGAGGAGAGGCAAGATCAGATAGAGGTGAAAAGCAAACGGCATCGAAAACAGAAGCAGTACAATGTTCAGGACATCGAAATTCGTCGACATCGTTTCGGCATAGGCCGGATAGCCGCAGAGATTGAGTGGATTCCAAAACGCGAATCGACCATGTTGCCACGCATCGCGAAGAAGGAGCTTGTACGGGTAGAATTGAAAGAGGCCGTCCGATACGTATGCATTTTGTGCCTGCTGCGGGCCGTAGCTCTGTGAAAACGGCAAAGTCATGGAGTCGCCCAAATCCGTCGGAAGCAGGAGCTTTCCCTGAAAAAGAATCGGAAAAAAGGCTAAAAGCAGTACCACCAATAGGAGAAAGATCGAGAGGGTGTGCTGCTTCATAGTCTCTCGAATAGCGAATAGGCGCATGAGGATGCCTTAAAAATAGCTTAGGAATGAGCAAGAAATTCGAAACTCTTCACGTCGAGGGCCAGTTATTAGCGCGCCTCGTAAGGAAGAACGCCAGAATCACGCTTTCAATCGCGATTTTTTTGCTTCTTCGTTCGAGGGTTCATTGAAACGATCCGCCTCTGTATCCATCAGAGCGCTAAGAATAGACGACTTTGGTTCTACCGGAGGACGTGTTCTGCCTTGCCCCGTCAGGGGCTTCCCATCAAGGGAAAGGCATTCCGAGCGTTCCGCATGCGGATCTGGAAAGTGGCCCCGAGTTTTTCGGCCGGCCTCTCGTAAAGCGTGACGCAAAGCGTCGAGACGGATCGCGTTCACGCTTTCAATGTAACGAACAACGTTTTTTAGGAGTATGAGATCACACTCGTATGGGTGTGGTGTGCGTGCTCCGAACAGGTTTTTTCAGACAATCGAGACGTCTAATTAATCACTGCAATGGCAAAAGCAAAATTTGACCGCTCCAAGCCGCACGTCAACGTAGGCACCATTGGCCACGTCGATCACGGCAAGACCACGCTGACCGCCGCGATCACGATGGCGCTCGCGAAAAAATTGCCGGGCACCCAGGTGCGCACGTTCGATTCCATCGATAACGCGCCCGAAGAGCGCGCCCGTGGAATCACAATCGCCACGGCCCACGTCGAGTATGAGACGGCTGCCCGTCACTACGCGCACGTGGACTGTCCCGGCCATGCCGATTATGTCAAGAACATGATCACGGGTGCCGCGCAGATGGACGGTGCCATTCTGGTCGTTGCCGCGACGGATGGCCCGATGCCGCAGACCCGCGAGCACATCCTGCTCGCTCGTCAGGTTGGCGTGCCCCGTATCGTTGTATTTATGAACAAGGTCGATGCGGCCGATCCGGAGCTGCTCGAACTCGTTGAACTCGAGGTTCGCGAGCTGCTCAGCAAGTATGAATTTCCGGGAGACGAGATCCCGATCATTCCGGGTTCCGCGTTGAACGCGCTGAACGCCGGCTCCGATCCGAGCACAACGCCGGATGATCCTCGCCTCAAGTGCATCTACGACCTTATGGATGCGGTCGATAGTTACATCCCGACTCCGGTTCGCGATGTCGATAAGCCGTTCCTGATGTCGATCGAGGACGTGTTCTCAATCACCGGTCGCGGTACGGTTGGCACGGGCCGCATCGAGCGCGGTAAGGTTCGCGTTGGCGAGGAAGTCGAGATCATCGGTCTCGGCCAGCACAAGAAGACGGTCGTCACGGGCGTCGAGATGTTCCGTAAGGAGCTTGATGAAGGTACGGCTGGCGATAATTGCGGTCTGCTGCTCCGCGGCGTCGAGAAGAACGATCTCGAGCGTGGTCAGGTCATCGCGAAGCCCGGCTCGATCACGCCACACACGAACTTCGAAGCGAAGGTGTACGTGCTTTCGAAGGAAGAGGGTGGACGTCATACGCCGTTTTTCAATGGCTATCGCCCCCAGTTTTACTTCCGCACGACGGATGTGACTGGCGTTGCGACGCTGCCAGAAGGCGTCGAGATGGTGATGCCGGGCGATTCCGTCCAAATGAAGATCGAGCTAATTAGCCCGATCGCCATGGAAGAAGGACTTCGCTTTGCTATCCGCGAAGGCGGACGCACGGTCGGAGCCGGAGTCGTCGATAAGATCACGAAGTAATTCTTGAAGCGCGCATCTTTTTGGATGCGCGCTTTCTTTTTCCCTCCCCGGACGAGAGAGGGCATCAAAAAGAATAATGCAGAAGATTCGAATCAAATTAAAGTCGTACGATCATAACCTGATCGACAAGAGCGCGGAGAAGATCATCCGGACCGTCAAGCCGACAGGCTGCGTGGTCTCTGGACCGATCCCTCTTCCGACGAAGAAGTCGATCTATACGGTCAACCGCTCGCCGCACGTGGATAAGAAGAGCCGCGAGCAGTTCGAGATCCGCGCCCACAAGCGGCTCATCGACATTTTGAATTCGAACAGCCGCACCGTCGATTCGCTGATGAAGCTCGAGTTGCCGGCGGGAGTAGAAGTAGAGATCAAGGTGTGACGCTTAATTATTGATTGCGAATGACGGATTACGAATGGGTCGTAATTCGGACAGAAGCCACATGGCGCATTCGTGATTCGTAATTCGTAATTCGCAATTGACACAATGAGCGCACTATTTGGAAAAAAAGTTGGCATGACGGGGGTCTTCGACGATCAGGGGCAATATGTGCCCGTGACCGTTTTGGAAGTCGGCCCGTGCTACGTCACGCAAGTCAAGACGAAGGCGCGCGACGGCTACGCCGCCGTGCAGCTTGCTTTTGAGGACATGGCGGAGCGCAAGTTGAACAAGCCCGAGAAGGGGCACTTCGACAAGGCGGGAACATCGGCGAAGCGTTACGTGAAGGAAGTGCGGTCCTTTTCGGATGAGAAGATCGCTTCGTTCGCGCTGGGAGCCGAGATTAAGGTGCCGGATATTTTCGCCGAAGGCGACGTCGTACACGTCGTCGGGACATCGAAAGGCCGCGGATTTCAGGGCGTCGTCAAGCGCCACCATTTTGGTGGTATTGGACAGTCCACGCACGGTCAGTCGGATCGCCAGCGCCATCCCGGTTCGATCGGCTCTTCGAGCTATCCTTCGCGCGTGTTCAAGGGGCAGCGCATGGGTGGTCGCATGGGCGGCAAGAGGATTACCACTCGGAATCTTCGCGTCGTGCGGATCGTGGCCGATCAAAATCTGATTTTAGTCAGCGGCTCGTTTGCCGGTGCGAAGAATCAGGTGGTCGAGATAGTAAAAGCGTAAGAGTAGATTTTATAGAATCTATCGAATCCATAGAATCTATCGAAAACACATGGAACTCGAAGTTTTAAGCAAGAGCGGTACGGGCACGGGTCGAATGATCGACCTGCCGGACGACATTTTCGCGATCGAGCCGCACGAGCATGCGATGTGGCTCTCGATTAATGCCTATCTCGCGGCGCAGCGCCAGGGAACGGCCAAGACCAAGGGTCGCAGCGAAGTTGCCGGCTCGACGAGGAAGCTGTTTCGCCAAAAGGGCACCGGCCGGGCGCGCCAGGGTGACATCAAGAGCCCGCTGCATCCGGGTGGTGGCACGATGTTCGGACCGAAGCCGCATAAGTACACGCAGAAGCTCTCACGCAAGGTGAAGCAGCTCGCGCGGAAGAGCGCTCTTTCGGAAAAAGTTCAGAAGAACGCGTTCGTCGTTGTTGAAGATTTGAATTTTAGCGGTGCGCGCACGAAGCAGGTGCAAGAGGTGCTTAACGCACTGCAACTCGATAAGAAGCAGGCGCTCTTGCTTACGGCTGGTGACAACGGCACGCTGTTTCTCAGCGGACGGAACATCCCGACCCTGACGGTGCTCGCGGCCGATAAGGTTTCGATGTACGAGATTTGGAAATCGCGCGCCGTGATCGCCGAGGAATCCGCCGTGAAGATGATCGAAAATACGTTTAACGGCATGGCGAACGAATTGCCGGAAGTCGAGCACATTTCTATACCGGCGTAACGGGACATCAGGGAAGAATCATGGTACGAGAAGTTTTAAAACGTCCGCTGCTGACCGAGAAAGCGACCTTGCAGGCCGAGAAGGGGATCTATCACTTCGAAGTTCTGCCGGATACGAACAAGATCGAGATCGCTCAGGCGGTTGCGCGCAAGTTCGGTGTCGCGGTCAAGAGCGTTCAGACCTCGTGGCGCAAGCCGAAGCACAAGACGCAGAATACGCGCAAGGGCGTGCGGCGTGGCATTAAGCAGGGCTACAAGAAGGCAATCGTACACCTTGAAGCCGGTCAGACGATCGATATTTTCGCGCCGGTCGAGGCGAAAGATAAAGGAGCGTTGTAAGAGCAATGGCTATTAGGAATCTAAAACCAAGAACGCCGGCGACGCGGTACTATTCGATCTCGACATTCGACGAGGTCACGAAGACCACGCCGGAGAAGGCGCTGCTCGAGCCACTCCGCAAGTCGGGTGGCCGCGGCAACACGGGACGCATCACGTCACGGCATCGTGGCGGTGGCCACAAGCGGATGTACCGCGTAATCGACTTCAAGCGGGACAAAATCATGGTGCCCGGCAAGGTCACCGCGATCGAATACGATCCGAACCGGAGCTGCCGCATCGCACTCATCCAGTATGCGGATGGCGAGAAGCGTTACATCCTCGCTCCCGGTGGACTGGATGTCGGTGCGACGATCACGTCCGGAGCGGAAAGCGAAATTAACGTTGGCAATACTTTGCCGCTGAAGAATATGCCGCTCGGCACGTTCGTCCACAATGTGGAGCTGCGCGCGGGCCGCGGCGGGCAGATCGCTCGCTCCGCCGGCAATGCGTGCCAGGTGATGGCCAAGGAGGGTGAGTTCGCAACGATTCGTCTCCCATCCGGCGAGACGCGCAAGATTCGCCTTGAATGCTTCGCGACGATCGGACAGGTCGGAAACTCTGACTTCTTCAATATTAGCTGGGGCAAGGCCGGACGTTCACGCTGGCTCGGTATTCGTCCGCAGACGCGCGGTATGGCGATGAACCCGGTCGATCACCCGATGGGTGGTGGCGAAGGTAAGTCGAAGTCGGGCGGAGGACGCAAACATCCGAAGTCGCCGTGGGGACAGCTTTCAAAGGGCCTCAAGACCCGGAAGCGTAAGAACGCATCGAATAAGTACATCGTTAAGCGCCGCACGAAATAAAAAAGTATGTCACGTTCGCTGAAAAAAGGACCGTTCATTGACGAGAAGCTGCTCCGAAAAGTGGAGACGCTCAATGCTGCTCGTCAGAAGAAAGTGGTGAAGACCTGGTCGCGATCCTCAACGATCTCGCCGGATTTTGTCGGTCACACCTTCACGGTCCACAATGGTAACAAGTTCATTCCGGTCTATGTGACGGAGAACATGGTGGGACACAAGCTCGGCGAGTTTTCGCCAACGCGGACCTTCCGTGGACACTCAGGAACGAAGACCGAAGTAGCGACGAAATAAGTATAATGAAGCAAGCGCACGCAATTAAGCGTAACATTCAGAGCTCACCGCGGAAGATGCGGATCGTGCTCGATCAGATCCGAGGCAAGCGGGTGCCGGAGGCTCTTTCGATCCTCCACTTCACGCCGAACCACGCATCGGTCGTGGCCGAGAAGACGCTTCGCAGCGCGATCTCGAATTTTCAGATGGACCCCGAGAATTCGCGGTTCGATGTCGAGGAATTGTATGTGCGCGAGTGTTCCGCCGATGGCGGAGCGATGCTCAAGCGTGTGCTTCCGGCGCCGATGGGTCGTGCCTTCCGGGTGCGAAAGCGCTCGAATCATCTCAGGATCGTCGTCAGCGATGAACTTGGGCTGCGGGCATCGCGCAAGCCTGTGCGAGGAAGTAAGAAAGAAGGAGCTGCGACGCCGAAAGCCATTGCGACTCCGGCGGCAGCAACACCAACTACGGCAAGTTAAAGACGATAGGAAGATAATTTGGGACAAAAAACACACCCCATTGGCTTCAGAGTCGCGGTAACCAGACCGTGGGACGCGCGCTGGTACGACGACAAGAATTTCGCGCAGAAGCTCGAAGAGGATAACCTCATTCGATCTTACGTAAAGAACCGTCTGAAACGCGCCGGAATTTCGAAGCTTACGCTCGACCGCACGACGAAGCGCGTCGTGCTGACCATCCATACCTCACGACCGGGTGTCGTGATCGGCAAGAGCGGCAAAGAGATCGCGCAGCTTGAAGAGGAGCTAAAGAATATTACGGGTGGTAAGGAAGTGAAGATCCTTATCAACGAAGTGAAACGGCCGGAGACGGATGCTCAACTTGTTGCCGATCAGATCGCGCAGCAACTTGAGGGGCGCATTTCCTTCCGCCGCGCCATGAAGGGCTCCATTTCGGCTGCGATGCGCGCCGGTGCCGAGGGCATTCGCGTCATGTGCGGCGGACGACTTGGTGGTGCGGAAATCGCGAGAAGCGAGCAGTATAAAGAGGGACGTATCCCGCTGCACACGCTCCGCGCCGACATAGATTTTGCACGTTCGACAGCGCATACGGTGTATGGTTCGATTGGCGTGAAGGTTTGGGTTTGCCACGGTGACATCATCGGTCAGACGCCACTCCAGATCGCCGCCGAAACCGCCGTAAACGGTGTCGAGCAGAAGGACAAACGTCCGATCGTTTCCGCAGCCGGTGGCGAACGCCGCCGTCGCGGTGGACGTGGACGCGGCGATGATTCGGGCGAAGGTGGAGGCGATCGCGGCACGGGAGATCGGGGTCCAAGGACGCGCGGCGGTGCTCGCGGCGGATCACACGATGGAGCCGGGCGTAGCGCATCGGGAAGCGATGGCCCAAAGCCGACGCTTCGGACCCGGACACAAACAGCGGCTGAATAATTAGAAGAGTAGCAATAGAAGAAGATGCTTCTTCCAAAGAGAGTAAAATATCGCAAAGCGATGCGCGGCAAAGTCTCGGGTAACGAGACTCGCGGTACGCAGTTCGCATTCGGCTCCTTCGGCCTCAAGGCGTTGGAGTCAGGCTGGATCACGAGCCGCCAGATCGAAGCTGTTCGCGTCACGCTTTCGCGTACGATGAAGCGCGACGGAAAAATTTGGATTCGGATCTTTCCGGACAAGCCGGTGACGAAGAAGCCCGCAGAGACCCGTATGGGATCTGGCAAGGGATCTCCTGAATTTTGGGTCGCGGTCATCCGGCCGGGGCGCATCATGTTCGAGATCGGCGGCATTACAAAAGAGCTTGCCGAGGAAGCATTTCGACTTGCGGGGCACAAGCTTCCGGTGAAGACAAAGGTCGTCGTTCGGCCGGATTACGTAGAGTAAAGGGGAAGCAATGAAGGGTACGAAATACGCAGAGCTTGCGAATTTGAGCGAAGCAGAGGTGTTGAAGCAAATCGCGGATACACGCTCGCGAATGACCTCGCTTACATTCCAGAAGACGATCGGACAGCTTGACAATCACGCGCAGTTCCGCACGCTTCGCCGCGACATCGCGCGGATGGAAACGTCGCTCCGGGATCGCAAGCCATTGGCGAAATAATTTTTATCATGCCAGAGAATCAAACGAGCGAACAAGTGAGCGCAGTGGTGCGCGGACATCGCAAGGAGCGCGTCGGGAAGGTCGTCAGCGATAAAATGCAGAAGACCGTCATCGTGAGCCTTGTGCGTCAGGTGCCGCATCCGCTGTACAAGAAGTACTTTAAGAAGACGACGACATTTGTCGCGCACGACGAGAATAGCGATGCCAAGACCGGTGACACGGTCCGCATCATGGAGACTCGCCCGCTCTCGAAGACGAAGCGCTGGCGCGTTGTAGAAGTTTTGGAACGAGCGAAGTAGCACATCCCTCTCTGTTTGGGAGAGATACTGGAGTAGTTATGGTACAGGAAGAAACGAACTTAATCGTAGCCGATAATTCGGGCGCCAAGAAGGTGCGTTGCATCCGCATTCTGGGCGGGCATGACCGGCGCTATGCCGGTCTGGGCGACGTGGTCGTCGTCAGCGTCAAGTCGGCGATTCCGAATGGGCAGGTGAAGAAGGGCGAAGTTTCGAAGGCGGTCATCGTGCGGACGAAAAAGGAGTACGGCCGGAAAGACGGCAGTTTCATCCGGTTCGACGAGAACGCGGTCGTATTGCTCAACGCCCAGGGCGAGCCGCGTGGCACGCGCATCTTCGGACCGGTCGCCCGCGAGCTTCGCGAGCGGCAATATATGAAAATCGTTTCGCTGGCGCCGGAGGTAATTTGAACATGAGAGTCAAGAAGAACGATATCGTCGAAGTGATCACGGGCAAGAGCCGTGGCAAGCATGGTAAGGTACTTCGGGTTTACCCCGAGACGAACAAAGTGCTCGTCGAGGGTGTGAACACGCAGCACAAGCACGAGCGTCCGTCGCAGAAGAACCAGAAGGGCGGCATCACCGTCCGCGAAGCTCCGATCGATGCATCGAACGTGATGCTCGTCGATCCGAAGACGAATCTTCGGACGCGCATCGGCAAGCGCGAACTCATCGGCACAGAGGGCAAGGTCCGGTTCGAGCGCTTCTCGAAGCGCTCCGGGGACGTGCTCGCATAACTAAGCTTAGGAGCAACGGCCAATATCGTTGCTTAGGACAAGAAAAAATGGCAGAAGAGAAAGCAAAGAAACAACCGAAGGCCGCTCCGGCAGCCGGTGAAGGAAAACCCAAGACGCCGAAGGGCGAGGGTAAGGGGAAGGGCGACAAAAAGTCTGGTGGCCGCGGCGAACCACATGCCGAGGCGTTCCAGGCGAAGGATCGCCCCATTCCGCCCGCACGGTTACTGCTGAAATATCGCAGCGATGTCGTACCGTCGCTGATGAAGCGATTCGGTTACGAAAATGTGAATCAAGTACCACGCATCGATAAGATCGCAATCAATATCGGCGTCGGCGCCGCTGCGAGCGATCCGAAGTTGCTCGAGGCAGCCGTCCGCGATCTTGAAGCCGTCACAGGTCAGAAGCCCGCGATCACCAAGTCGAAAAAGTCGATTTCGAACTTCAAGCTTCGCGAGAACCAGGCGATTGGATGCCGCGTCACACTGCGCCGGGCGCGCATGTACGAGTTTTTGGATCGGCTCATGACGACGGCCATCCCGCGTATCCGCGATTTCCGCGGTATTCCGGATAAGTCGTTCGACGGCCGTGGCAACTACACGCTCGGCATTCGCGAGCAGATTATCTTCCCGGAAATCGATGTCGATAAGGTTTCGAAGATCACGGGAATGGACATTACGTTCGCGACCAGCGCCCGCACGGACGAGGAAGCGCTCGAACTTTTGAAAGCGTTTGGTCTGCCGTTCCGCAAGCGCGAAACGGAAACGGCCTAAACACCAGCAGTTTCGTACTAAGAATAGCACTTTAGCACTTCAGAGATGGCACGATTAGCCCTGAGAGTCAAAGCGAAGCGCAAACCGAAGTTTGCGACACGCGTGCACAACCGATGCAACCGCTGTGGGCGGTCACGCGCGTACTACCGGAAGTTCGGGATCTGTCGGCTCTGTTTTCGGGAGCTGGCATTAGAGGGAAAGATACCCGGCGTACGGAAGTCGAGCTGGTAATAGCGTCGCACGAGCGGAGCTGGACATTTTGATTATTTTGAATTCTTGATGGATACGATTGGCGATTTTTTGACCCGAGTGCGCAACGCGCTGGGCGCGCGGCATAAGTATGTCGATGTGCCGGCTTCGAACCTGAAATTTGCGATGGCCGAGATCATGCGCGAGCAAGGCTATATCGACTCGATCGAGCGGATCGAGGATACGAAACAGGGGATGCTCCGCGTGACGCTGAAGTACACGAACGGGCAGCCGGCGATCATGGGTCTCAAGCGTATTTCGACGCCGGGACTTCGACGGTATACGAAAGCAACGGAGACACCGCGTGTGCTCTCCGGGCTTGGGATCGCGATCCTTTCGACGCCGAAAGGCCTCATGACCGATAAGCAAGCCCGTCAGGCGAATGTCGGCGGCGAAGTGCTTTGTTACGTTTGGTAAAAGGTTTTGATTATTCTATAGATTCTATAGAATTTATGAAATCTAAAAAAATGCTGCAGCGTCCGATTTCGGATTAGCGTAAGCGAAAAAAGAAGATTATGTCGAGAATAGGAAGAAAAGTAATCACGATCCCGAAAGGTGTAACCGTGGTCGATGTCAAAGGCGAGCTTCAGGTCAAGGGACCGAAGGGCCAGCTATCGCAGCGGCTGCCGGAAGTCGTGACCGCGCATATCGAGCAGGACCAGCTTACGTTCACGCGATCGAGCGAGGATCGCCGCGTTCGCGCGCTGCATGGGCTTTCGCGCGCGCTTGCGAACAACATGGTCGAAGGCGTGACGACGGGCTTCCAAAAGAAGCTTGAACTTGTCGGCGTTGGTTACAAGGCTGAGAAGAAGGGAAAATGGGTGCAGTTCGCGCTCGGGTATTCGCACCCCATCGTGCTTGTGGTCCCGGATGAGATCACGGTCGATGTTCCCGCGCCGACTCAGATTACCGTTTCGGGTATCGACAAGCAATTGGTCGGAGCCGTGGCCGCGAAGATCCGCTCGATGCGTCCGCCAGAACCCTACAAGGGCAAGGGCGTGAAGTATGCGGGCGAGAAGATCATTCGCAAGGCCGGTAAGACCGCAGGAAAGTAAGATAAGAAGCTAAGCAGGAACAGCAATGGCATCGAAACTTCATTTGCAGGCCAAGGCTCGCCGACGCGAGCGGCGCAGGCACACGATCCACAACAAGATCCAGGGTACGGCCGAGCGGCCGCGTCTGGTCATCTTCCGGAGCAACACCGGCGTCTACGCGCAACTCATTGATGATGCGCAGGGATTCACGGTTGCGGCCGCAAGCAGCAAGGGACTCAAGGGTCCCAAAACGGAGCTTGCGAAGCAGACCGGTAAGGTCCTCGCGCAGGCCGCAGTGGAAAAGGGCATTACGTCGGCGGTGTTCGACCGCAATGGGTATCTCTATCATGGTCGCGTCAAAGCGCTCGCCGATGGCGCGCGTGAAGGCGGACTGGTGTTTTAATTTGTAGGAATACAGCGTGTCAAAAATTCGCTCAGCGGAACTCAATCTCAAGGACAAGCTCGTCGCGGTCAATCGCGTTGCGAAGGTTGTCAAAGGTGGACGCCGGTTTAGCTTCAATGCGATCGTCGCCGTTGGCGATGGTCAGGGGCATGTCGGTATTGGTCTTGGCAAGTCGAACGAAGTAGCCGATGCTGTGTCCAAGGCGACGGAAGACGCGAAGCGCAATGTTCGCTCCGTGCCACTTCGCCGGGGTACGATCCCGCACATGACGTTAGGCAAATTTGGCGCCGGCAAGGTTATGCTGAAGCCGGCTTCGCCCGGAACGGGGCTGATTGCCGGCGGTGGTGTTCGAGCAGTACTCGAACTCGCAGGCGTCCAGGACATTCTGACAAAATCGCAAGGTTCATCGAATCCGCACAACCTTGTGAAAGCGACGATGGCGGCATTGGAATCGCTGAACGATGCGTCGATGGTTTCCGAACGACGCGGCGTTTCGCTGACAAAAGTTTTTAACGGGTAATATTATCATTACCCCCTCCTTTCGAAGGAGGGGGCAGGGGGTGGTTAATCATGGCACCGACAAAGAAGATTCTCATCCGGCAAACGCGCTCCACGTGCGACACGCTCGAGCAGCATAAGCGCACGATCAAGGCGCTCGGTCTCGGACGTCCTCACTACGTTGCCGTTCACAACGACACGCCTGCCATTCGAGGCATGATCCGGGCCGTCCAGCATCTGGTGGTCGTGGAAGAGGCCAAGTAGCCTCGGAATTCATCATTCTTTCGCTGTCTTCGTACCACTCGGCTGGAACTCCTCACAGGAGGATGCGATTCCATAACAGTTGAAAGTCCTCTCGGAGAGGATTGTAGAAGGAAGTTTTGCCGGTCGCGCCACGAGCATGGTTTAGGCGGGCTGGTTGGTTTGAAAAAGTGGAAGACTCTCACTGAACCGGATTGGCTTCCCGCGTGCTCTTTTTTCTCCCACGGGAGAAAGTTCAACTGACAATACATACTGGAACGGTCGTGGCGGCTCAGCGCTGCGCGCAATAAATTTGTTCTTGTGGACCCGCACCTCGCTTTGGGGTGGTCCCTTTTTTTGATTCAGAAACTCACAGCTCGCCTAAGAAACGAGCCACACACGAAGCATCACCAGATTATGATTACCGTTATTGGCGGAGGCTTTGCCGGTCTGTCCGCCGCATATTTTCTCCACCGCGCCGGCAAGGACGTGACCGTCCTCGAGTGGTCGCGCGGACTTGGCGGGCGTGCGTCCACACGCAATGTCGGATACCGGACAATGGACTCCGGCACGCAACGGCTTGACCTTTCGCCGCTCAGCGTGAACCAACTCGAGACCGACGCCCGCGCGTTGCTCCGTGCCGTCTGCGAAGAGCGCGGCGTGCTCGAACACTTACTGCCATTTCCCGGTCCAGTCTATCGCTTCGATGGCCGGTCCATCGCATCCGCGCAGCAGGTCGAGGTGCCGAATTGGAATTATCTCGATGGCGGCTTCAAGGTCCTGGCCGATGCCCTCGTCAAGGACATCCCCGTGCGGACACACACGCGCATCAGCGATCTCGTCTTCGAGGACAAAGGTTATACGCTCCGCAATCAGCGCGGCGAGGCCATGCCATCGGATGGCGTGGTCATCGCAATGCCCGCGCCTTATGTGCTTGCGTTATTGCTGCCACATGCAGACAAGAACAAGAAAGTCAAGCGCATTTGCGACCTCCTCAACGAGGTGAACTACGAGCCGATGATCGGCGCGATGTTTGGAACGACGAAGATCAAATTCAAAGATCACTTCTCGGCGCTTTTCACCGACGATGTTACGGCGCCGGTCTTCTGGCTCTCGCAGGAAGGCGAGCGCCGCAAGCTTGGACAGCGCAAGAATGAGATGGCGTTTGTGCTGCAACTTGGCGCCGACATCAGCCGCGAGTATGTGCTGAAGTCCGACAAGGAGACCTTCGCCGCAATCGAGCGCGTCTTTGAGGACGTCCTCGACGTGGCGCTGCCGGACGTGGTCTATGGCGAGATCCAGCGTTGGCCGGCCGCATTCCTTTCGTCCTCGCCATTCACGGTCGATACGATCAAGCAGGACGAGTTCAAATCGCCGCTGTATCTCGCAGGTGATTTCGTCGCCGGACAAAGTTCGATCGCCTCCGCATTCTGGAGTGGCAAAGCTATCGCCGACAAGATTATCGGCGCGGATACGTTTCAGTTCATCGCCGCGCCCGTACGCGAGCAGGCTCGATTGGAAGAAGAAGCATGGGGCGCAACCGTGCCTCCGGCACGGAAGGCGCGCAAGCCACGTCAGAAGCCGCAGCGCAAAGGAAACAGCAAGCGTTTCGATGCCGCCAAAGGCAAGCGCGTCATGATTCCGAAGGGCGAGCGCAAACCGTTCAAGCGTGGTGGGAAACCACAGGAGCGGAAATTTATCGGAGAAGCAGGGCCGGGCGGCATTCGCCGGCGCGAACCGGGGAGCGGGCCAGCACCGCGCGGCCCGAGACAAGGTGGGCAATCTGGTCAACGGCAGGGTGGCTACAGAGGCGGCCCGCCTCAGCGCGGACGCCAAGCCGCAGGTGGATGGCAGCCGCAAGGCGGTCCCGGACAGGGCAGACCGCCGCGTCAGGGAGGTTACGGTCGTCCAGCAGGTGGAGGCTACGATCGACCGGCGGGTGGTGGAGGCTATGGGCGACCGGCAGGCGGTGGCTATGCTCCGCGTCCTTCAGGGGGCAGCTATGAGCGTCCGACGCCAGGCGGCAGCTATCAGAAGCCGCCAGAAGGCGGTGGCAATTATGACCGTCCGGTTGGTGGTGGCTACGCGCCGCGTCCATCGGGAGGCGGGTATGGCCGTGGAGGAGGACGTCCGCCGCAGCGTGGCGGTCAAGGCGGTGGCTATGGCGGCGGCCAGCAAGGAGGAGGCTACGGTGGTGGCAGATCATACGGTGGCGGAGGCGGCAGACCGCAAGGTGGACCGTCAAGAGGACGACCGCAGGGCGGTGAGCAAGGTCCGCCGAGGGAGGATCGCCAGCCACCGACAAGCGGAGTGCCGCAGAAGGGTGTCCGGGGACAAGTCGTTTATTCGACCAACGTGCGGCCTACACAAGGTCCCGCGCGTCGCAGCCCGAGGCGTCCGTTCGAGGATGATAACATGGGCAACCGGTAGACTCCAGGCGAGTCGTCAATCGACTCTTTCATTGTGAGCAAAGCGAAGCAATCTCTTTCAAAGGAGATTGCTTCGGCTGTTTAAAGTCATTCCTGCAATGACTTACGGGCAGACACTAAAGCTTCCTCTAAGCAAAACGAAAGCCTCACGCAGCGCATGGCTGCATGAGGCTTAACTTGTTTACCCCGGCACTAACTCCCCCGCCTTTTCAAGGCGGGGGCCATCGCCTACGATGGGGGGTGGTTATCGCCGACTAACGAATACGCTTCTTATGACGATTCTTACGAAGACGTTTCTTTCGTTTGTGGGTGGCCATTTTATGGCGCTTACGCTTCTTTCCGCTTGGCATGAGTCTCTGAAAAAAATTGGGTTAATCGTGCGCACCGTAAACAGTGTGCGCCAGAGAGAGTTTCAGTTTTCTGAACGGACGGCGTGCCTCGGGCCAATTTCTTCGTAAATTGCACGCCTGATGACAGGCACCATCCCGCCCGTATGTCATCCCCGCGAACGCGGGGATCCATGTTCTCGGGATAGGACCACGTTCGGGTGGGCCTGGATTCCCGCGTTCGCGGGAATGACATACGGGAAACTGCGTTCAATGTGAGGAATGAACAAACTCTATTTCGGCGACAACCTCCACATCCTCCGCGAGAGCACATCAAGGATGAGACGGTCGATCTGATTTATCTCGATCCGCCGTTTAATTCGAAGCGCGATTACTCAGAGTTCGGCAGGACTCGCAAAGTGAACGTCGACCAGGCAAAGGCTCCGACTGACAACCCCTATGAATGAACATACTAAAGAGCTCTTCAGAGAACGGCTATCGCTTGTTTGGAGTGAGGAGTGCGCAACCAAGTGGTGCCTGAAGTTCGAATACTCCAGCGAAGAGGTGTTGGCATATTTCGTCGGGTACAGAGATTTCCTGAAAATCGATTGTCCGAGCGATGAGGATTTAGCAGATATAGAACCCACCTTAAGTCTGCTTGACTTCACTTTGTTCTGTTTTCAACTTCAAGCTGAGGAAGTGTCCCGCTACGCCGCGCAAGTCTCAATGGGAGAGGAGAAGGACTTCATTTGATCGCATCGCCCGGTAAGGTCGCCCGCCTTCCTTGTCTTCACTCTGCACTTTATGGAACTACTTAACCAGCTGCGTGCGGCAAGGCTACTTTTAGTACGAAAGTACTATACCCAAGCGGCGGGCGTCTTCAGGGTATTCGCAGAAGTGGCGGAGGCGCTCGCGCTAAGTCTCGTTGACTTTGATTTCTTTGACTCTTTTGCAGACTTAGGAGGAGATGATCAGACCCAACGGGCTCGCTGGTATAAGACGCTACATCCAAAAGCGGTGCATGACCGTCTCATTGCAGTCTATGATGGAGACCATGCTAAGGGCTTGCTGACCGCATCAATCCTCTTGGATGGATTCAGAACAGAGTCAAGAAACCGAGTCGTTGATTTTTATTCCGAGTTTGTGCATCCTGACGCGAAAACACTGGCTAAGTATCGCCACACAGAGTTTGAGGGGAAGAGCGCCTTCCGTGTAGGCGCTTACCCTGGTACATCCCCCATCGGTAGTGTATTGCTGCGCGACTTCATCGATTTTGGAATGATGACCATCGATACCATGTGGCGTCTAATCAATATACACTCTAGTGGAGAATGGGAGAGACGATTTAAATCCCAAAACAGACGTGGTTTTGAGACTTATGAATCGTTGCGCCCACTCTGGAGTAACTTCTTCGACCTCTTGTACCCGAAGGTATCGGAGGATGAGGTGATGGACGAGTAGACATCCAAACGATTGATGACTGACACTTAAGACTTTCTCATCCTGAGTCTTCGCTGGGCCGCTCGACCTTCAAACGCGCGCAGGTGGAGGATGCGAGCGGGGAGCAGGGAGGTTGTTATGACATTGAGCTTGACAAAATCATCTGAATTGCGTATGTTTGTAGGTCTAATGAAAGTAATTGTCATTGCTCACTCGTCATAATGAGGAAAATTCACATTACTCTGGTGCTGTTTTGGTTAGGTTGCTTTGCGCTCTGCCTGTCCTTTGCGTTAGTGCATGCCACCGGATTAGGCGGTGAGTTTTCGAGACTGGAGACCCAAGTGTTCGACACATTTGCTCCACCTCTAACGACGATGCTCGTCTTCTTGTTCGAGAAGTATCGTCATAAGCGCAAAGAGGTTGTAAGTGTGGGCTTAGACACTGTGGCTATTGTTGTCTCGATAATCTACGCCGGTTGCTTCGTATTCTTAATTTATACAATGAGTGACGCGACCGAGACTGTCGGCATGATCCAGGATATTCGTTCACGTTCTTCATTCCTAATCACGGGGATGCTCGCATTTTATTTTCTTCAAGGGAATGACCTACAACCAGGAGGAGAAGTTCAATGACTCGAAAATCTTGCTACCACTTTTTGATCATTACACTTATCGTTCAAGTTTCTTTGCGGAGTTCAAGTAGCGTCTACGCTCAAGAAGCGGATTGCGGACCTGCAAAGCCGGGAAAGTTGCTTCTGGCATCCCTACGCGACCCACTCAATCCACTGTATCCAATTTATTTCCAATTGTTTGATTCGGTGACCATCCTCGGTGAGGACGATCACGAATGCCATAAACTCACTTGGTGGTCCGACTCGGCGACCACCGTGCTGTTTAGTGGTAATTCTAACAGCTGCGATACCGTCGATTTTAGTTTTGTGATTTTACATGACACAATTGTTCGAACTCTTGAAAATCATTGCCTTCGTCATTGGATCGGACACAGGCATCTCAATAGCGACACTGGTGCCTCTGGGGAGTCTATGTTCGGAGGACGCCGGTCGAGCGGAGGAGGGCATGTTGAATACCAAAAGTTTCTACCGCCTGATTTCTTGCAAGGCGCTTTGTCCTCCAAAACCTTGAATTTCGGTGTTGCAAAACCACGGCCGGATTCTGAATTCGTTTTCACGCCAATCTATTTTGTATTGCAGAAGAGATTTTTAGAGTCGGTAAATGACCTCTTGCAAAGAATCGGGATAGCTGCTGGTGCTTGGATGGATTGGGGGGATTATGGTGAGGGTTCGTTACTGTTTTTTCCGCCATTAGGCTATATGACTGATTCACATCTTTGCAGAGATCCTGATTGCGGTAAGCCTTTCGGTGAGCAGGAAATTCAAAGAATGATTTCCTTTTATGTTTTTATGGAAAATGATCCAGACGGGATTAAAGTTTTCGTTAAACCTTATGTGGTTCGTCGACCAAGATTCCAGCCGAAAGCCTGGCAATATGAGTCGAATGCGCTTGATATAGCTCGCCCAGCCTGCATTAAGTTATTAGATACAATTACACAACTGAGCGAATCTTTGCGTCCAAAACGTTGATGATTTTTTTTGAACAAACATCACGGGGTTCCGCTTCGCCGCACAATAGGTGCAGCTCGCTCCACCCCTGGCTGCGGGTACTTCGTGGCTCCGGCACTTTGTCGCTGCCGCGCCCAAGTGGGTTCGCGTGCAACCAAAACCACACGCGGCCTGAGCGGGTGGAGTGCGGGGATGTCTGAACTGGGATGGGTGGGATGCGTCGCGGCTCCGAGTCCCAACGGGACGGAATGTTGGTAGCCGGTGACGTGAGTCACCGGAAACGATGCCCGCGCGATCCGGAAAGTCACGGAGTGACGACATGCAATCTTCTGCCAGCGACACATGCCGTCCCTTTCGGGACTCTGAATCTCATACCGCTCGCCACCCGGTGACTTGCGTCACCGGCTACTAACATTGCGTGCCTCCGGCACTGTGATGATCCACGGTCGCAACAATTTTACGAATTTTTGCGAAAGTGCTTGCATCGGGGTTTTTCGTGTCGTATATTGGTTGTGATGGTCATAGGCACCATTTCTGGGGAAAAGGATGAAGGCTGATGGATGAAGGATGACAAGAGGTGCCGGCAATTTGCTCATTGACAATTGATTCATCGCGGCTCATGGGTAAGGAGAGGGCGTTCATTAAATGACAATTCAAAAGAGAGAAATTGACTGCTCTGTGAAAGGCAAGATCGCGAAATCAGCGCATTTGCGGCCCGCCACAGCGGGTTCATGAACTTTGAAAGAACAAACAAGCAGATGAAAGCTATTTGCCTTGTGGCAGGTAGGGCTTAAGTCAGGTCAGTCGTAGTCGTCCGTGGAGTTCAGGCTAACGAGACGGGATTGCTTCCCTCGTTTCCTCGGGACCGGCCTTCGGCCTTCTCGCAATGCCGACGAGGGGGAATATCGCGGGCTGCGGAATGAAAGGCGTTTTGGTGCGTTGTAATGGCCAATCAATTTGCCAAGCTTGAACCGTCGCGCCCTTCAGTACCTCGCCATTGCCCTTGTTACCATAGGGCTTCTGTATCTCGCCTTTCGCGGGCAGGATTTGTCGGAGGCCATTCGTTCGATCGAGGACGCGCACATTCTGCCGCTGCTTGGCGGCATCGTGCTGATGTTTCTTTCTCATGCCGTGCGCGCGTTTCGGTGGCAGATCGTGCTCAGGCCTCTCAAGCGGCAGACGAGCTTCTGGCGAGCGTTTCGGGCTACCATCGCAGGTTACGGGATGAACAATCTCATCCCGCGCTCAGGCGAGTTGGTGCGTCCGTACCTGATGTCACGCGGCGAGCAGATTCCGATGGCCGGCGCTCTTGCGAGCGTCGTTGTCGAGCGGCTTGCGGATGTTCTGGCGTTGGCGGCACTGATGATCTACTCGCTATGGGCGTATGGTTCGAAGTTGACGAAAGTCTCCTCCATGTTTTCTGGCACTGGGGTTGCGATCTTAGCAGCAATGCTCGCCGTGTTGATCCTCTTCATCCTCATGTTTTTTAGTGAGCGGAGGACACTGCAATTCGTCAATATCTTTGTCAAGCGATTGCCAGAGCGATTTGCGAAACGAGTGGAGAAGATCGCGCTTGAGTTTTCGCTTGGGCTTCGCGGTTTGGATCGCTCTGCGATTCTACCGCTGGTTATTGGTACCGCTGGTATTTGGCTGCTCTATGGCGTTTCGATGTGGGTATCGATGCAAGGCTTTGATGCTACGATGTCGCTGACGTTTGGGGATGCGTGTCTGCTGCTTACGCTCTCGGGCATTGCGTATACGATTCCGACACCCGGCGCGACCGGATCGTATCATGCTTTGATCAAGACAGGGCTGGCGATGATCTTTGGCGTTCCAGCAGCCGTTGCGCTTGCTTATGCAATTGCCACGCATGCGTTGAGCTACATCAGCGTCACGCTTGCAGGACTCGGTGTGCTCATTGGAGAAGGTGTTTCGATTGGATCGGCGAGCAAATTGAAGGAGGCAGAGAGTGGTTGATATCCATTGCCATTTGGTGCCAGGCGTCGATGATGGCGCGGAGTCCGTGGAGGCTGCGCTCGCGATGATCGAGCAGGCGCGCGCGTGCGGTGTGACCGCGATCCTGACGACGCCCCATATCCGTGGCCGGTTGGACGAGCTGCCGCGGCACGCGCACCACAAGGAGAAATTCCAACTTGTTCTGGATCGGCGGCCCGCGATGGACCTCTATCTCGGTGGAGAAGTGCGAGCTACCTCCGAGACGCGCGAGGTCGTAACACGGAAGGAGTTTACAGCGTCAGAGCAGTCGAAGTACATCTTGCTCGAAATGGACTTCGATCAGGTGCCACCGTACTTTAGTCAACTTCTCTTTGACTACCGTCTGGCCGGAATCATTCCCATCATTGCGCATCCGGAGCGGAATATGGGTGTGCTTCGAAATCCGGAGCTTGCGCTCGAGTTTGTGCGGCAGGGCGCGCACTTGCAGGTGACGACGGGGTGCCTTCTTGGCGAACTGGGCGAGTCGTTCGAGGCGTGTGCGCTGGCGCTTGTCGAGTCGGGGCTTGTCTCGATCGTGGCCAGCGATGCCCACAATGTCAAAACGCGACCCTTCACAAGCTGGCCGGGGGCGTATGAACTTCTGAAGGAGATGGAAGAGCGGACCAGAAACTTTGCGCGTCCCATCGTTGCGGACAGAATGGTCACCGAGAACCCGCTTGCTGTTTGCGAAGGCAGACCAATTCCAGCGATTGAATTGGACGAGGCCAATCTCACGGCCATCCGGAAACGGCTTTCCAGAACCGGCAAGCCCTCGCCTGCGAAACGAAAGAGGTTCTTCGGTATGTAGTACTGGCGGAACTAATATCATATCTGATTTCGTCCATCTTTTACCGCGATCCGTCCAAGTTTGCCGTGATCGGAGAGCGGCTTGCCACACAGCGACTCGAAGAGCGAACGTAAGTTATGCCTGCTTCAAAATCTGACCTACCTAAGAACGGTCTGCCGAACGATGGCGCCTCGCGCCGTCGGACTTCGCGTGGCAGATTCGCAACGCGCACCGCTCCGGAAAGCCCTTCGGCAAGCGGTGCGTCAAAAAGCGGCTTCGAGCCCACAGCGATGGGTTTTGCCAAGCTGACGCCAGGCGAAAACCCGAACTTCGGACGTAGCGGATCGCAAACTTCATCCGGCATGGGCGCTGGGGGTGGAACGGCCCGCCGACGGAAGCCGGTCGAGCGCAAGCTCAATCTCTCCGAGCTCATCAAGGTGATGTACCGGGGGAGGTGGATCATCCTCTCCACGTTCATCATCGTGTTTGCCTACGCGGTATACTCGACTTACTCGAAGCCATATATCTATGGCGCCTCGGCACGGCTCTTCATCGACCATCCGCCGGGTCCGACGCAAGTCCAACAAATGCTCGGACCAGCGCCGGAGGACCACAGCATCGGTAACGAGATGCAGTTTTTCAAGTCGCATCTCGTAAGCCAGCATGTTGGGCGGCTCCTGCATTCTTATGCGATCGGAGATCGTACCGAGATCGACTCGCTATTCGTGGATGCCTTTGGCTCGGCGAAGAATGTACCACCGGACCCACGGCAACTTGCGGTTATCCGTATCAACGATAATCCGAAGATGCCGCTCCTGCGTGGCATTGCGGAGACCGGAACGCTCGAGGCACGCGCATCGGCAGCCGTTAACATTGCGCCGGAGGCTACGAACGATTACTTGGTTATCACATCCGAGGCATACACGCCACTCGATGCGGCCTTCCTTGCCAATCTCTACGTTGCCGTGTTCGTCAAGGACAACCAAGCACGCGTGCGCGCAAATTCCGAATCCCTCAAGCAATATCTCTTCGACCAGAAGCAGCGCAGCTTCGACTCGTTGCGCCGGGTCGAGAATAAGCTTCGCGATTATCTTGGGACAACCAGCGGCATGACTGCTGAAGATATTGCCAAGAGTATTACAAATCAGTATGAAGACCTCAAGCAAAAGAGACAGGGCGTGGAGATCGATCTCAATCTGAACCGGAGGGTCTACGCCGATCTCACAACGAATCTGGATACGGTCGAAAAAAACTATTACGACAATCTGACGCTCGAGCCGTATATCAACATGCTCCAGAAGGAGTTGACCGAGGCGCAGTTCGAGATTCAGAGCATGGAGATGTCCAACAGCATCATGGACCCGCGCACCAAGAAGTTTCTCAAAGACGATATCGATTCGAAGAAGGAGCGGAAGGCCGTGCTCGAAGCGAAGCTTCGTCAGTCGAGCCAGAAGTTTCTCCACTCTCAGGTGATTGTTGCGAATCCAACGGACCAGAAGAATGGCGACATGAGATATGCGACGGAATCGAGTTCGCTCGGTACCATTTCGTCACTTCGGCAAAACATCCTCAGCGCGAAGCTGCGGATCGGGCAGGATTCCACTGTGCTTGCCGAATATGATCTGAAACTCGCCGAATTGCATAATGAGGCCATGGGAATGCCGGAAAAGATCGTGCAGACTTCCGCGCTCAGGCGATCGCAAGGCGTGGCCGAGAAAATGTATGGGCAGTTGGAGGACCGCTATCTCGAAGCATGGATGACCGAAGAATCTGTCTTCGGCAACGTGAAGGCCGAGGACCCTGCGGCGCTGGTTGCCACACCGATTCGGCCAAATCGCCAATCGGCTGTTGTCACCGGCGCACTGCTCGGACTTGCGATTGGTATTGGTATCGTCATTTTGCTTTCATTCCTCGACTCGACCATCCGGACGCCGGACCAGATCGAGGCGGAGAACCTGCCGCTGCTTGCCACAATCCCGGTGATCAATCATCCGTCGCAGCCGCTTTCAATTTCACCCGACGTGGCAAGCGCCGAACGCCCGAAGTTCACGCCGCATCGCGCTTCTCATCTCGATCCGCATTCTTCCGTTGCCGAGGCCTATCGCTCGCTCCGAACAACGGTTCTCTTCAGTGGACTCGATCGCGAGATACAAGTCCTCGCTATCACGAGTTCGGCCCCGCAGGAAGGCAAGTCCACAACGTCCTCAAATATCGGGATTGTGATGGCGCAATCGGGGAAGAAGACGCTTCTCGTCGATGCCGATCTTCGCCGCCCCGTCTTGCATTCCGTATTTGGACTTCCGCGCGAGCCGGGTCTCACCAATCTTCTCTTTGAACGGGCAACATTCGAAGAGGCGATCCGGCCAACGGACGTAGAAAATCTCTACATTCTTCCATGCGGCATTATTCCGCCGAATCCGGCAGAACTCCTCGGATCGCATCGAATGGGCCAACTAATCGAACGTTTGCGAGAAGAGTTCGACATGGTCCTGCTGGACACGCCGCCGGTTGTGGCGGTGACTGACGCCCTTTTGCTCAGCCATTCCGCAGACGCGACGATCCTCATTGCCCGCGCGGATGTGACCCGCATCGATGCACTGCTCCGCGCGGTGGACTCGATCGAGCGATCCGGTGCGAATATGCTTGGCGTGGTACTGAATAATTTCAACGTGGCGAATGCTTACGGTTCATACTACAAATACTATCAGTACTACCATTATTACTCCTCGACACCGGGCACTCCGAAGCGGAGCTTCCTCGAACAATTTCTTCCGTTCCGGCCTAAGCGGCTACCCCAGCCAGAGCCGGAGCGAGAAACGACGGTCTAAGTGATGACGCGAAGACTCGCGATCGTCACGCAGGACCCAGCGAATTTTGGCGGCGTCCTCCGGTTGGTCGAGTATCTCTACCGGCGGGCTGAGGCAGCGGGTCTCGAACCAACGATCGTTCACTACGCTCGTTTCGCGGAGCATCCTGAGCTTAGCTCTTCCGTTGTTAATATCTTGCGTGGTGAATTGAATATCTCGGCTAAATCAAAGCATTACGAGTTCCGAGGAATGCGAGCGATTGCTATTGGTGCACGCCTGCCCGAGTGGGAGCCGAACCGTATTCGTGCGAATCGCTTGTGGAGTCGAGAACTTGCGGCGTTCGACAACTTCTTTCTCGTCACAGGCTCCGCGCATACTGGTTTGCCCCTCGCCTCCCTTGGCAAGAAGTACGCGGCTTGGGTTTCCTCGACCGTGACTTCGGATCGAGGGGAGCGTCTGCGAAGCTCTCGGAGTATCACGGCGCTTGTCGAACGACTCGGGATGCTCCCAGTCCTGAAAGCGGAGGCGCGCGTGCTCTCTCAAGCAAGTCAAATACTTGCTGTGAGCAACGATGCGCGCAACCATATTCGGCGTTTGACTGCGAATCCTATCGAAGTCTGGCCATTCCCGATTGATACAGATCTCTTTCGGTCATCGGCACCTCACAACGGGCGACCGCGATTTCTCTTCGTCGGCCGTGCGAACGATCCGCGAAAGCGCGTTGATCTCTTCATTGCAGCCTGTGCGGAACTGCACCGAGTGTCGCCGGGTCTGGACTTTGTTGCGACCGTCGTTTCAAGTGTAATGCCTGACTATCCCAGGCAAGGCGGAGTGACATTTGAGACCCTTTCGGGAATATCGGATGCGGAGTTGATCGATCTCTACGGATCTTCGACGGCTCTGGTTCTAACAAGCGAACAGGAAGGACTCGGCATTGCAGCGATGGAGGCAATGGCTTGTGGGCTACCGGTTATCTCGACTCGATGCGGCGGGCCGGAAACATTCATTGAGGATAATATTACCGGCTTTTTTGTTACTGACGATCCACGCAAAATCGCTGAGGCGATGTACACGCTTGCGACGAAATCCGGAGTTCGCGAGCGGATGGGCGTTGCGGCCAGAGACAAAATCGAACGCGAATTCAGCGAGCGTGTGTGGAACAGCCAGTTTGAAAGCTTGTTAAATCACCTCCCATAAAACTCGTATGACCTACAAGACGATTGACGACATTGATGTAAGCGGCAAGCGGGTGTTTCTCCGCGTTGATTTCAACGTACCGCTCACTAAGGAGGCACCATACACCATCACCGATGACACGCGGATTCGAGCTACTTTGCCGACGGTGAAGGCCTTGCTCGATCGCGGAGCCAGGCTCATCATTGCAAGCCATCTTGGCCGTCCAAAAGGTGTGCCGACTGAGAAATACTCGTTACTTCCGGTCTTCAAACACTTGCAGGAGCTGCTGACGGCGCAGATCAGATTCGCAGGTGATTGCGTGGGCGCTGAAGTCGAGGCCCTTGCAAACCTGATTAAGCCCGGCGAAGTACTTCTGCTTGAGAATCTTCGCTTCCATCCCGAAGAAGAGAAGAACGATCCGGCATTCGCTCAGTCGCTCGCGAAACTCTGCGAGGTCTATGTCGATGATGCCTTCGGTGCCGCCCACCGTGCCCATGCCTCGATCGAGGGCATTACACATTTCGTCAGTGTCAAGGCCGCTGGATACTTGATGGACAAGGAGTTGAAGTATCTGGGTGGCGTGCTCTCAAGTCCTGCAAAGCCATTCGTCGCCATCATTGGAGGCGCGAAGATTTCCGGGAAGATTGACGTGATCGAAAGCCTGCTCCAGCGCACTGACAAAGTGCTGATCGGCGGTGGCATGATGTACACGTTCCTGAAGGCGCAGGGCAAGGAAATCGGCAAGTCGCTCGTCGAAGCAGATAAGATCGAGATGGCGAAGGCACTCCTTGCGAAGGCCGGCGATCGACTCGTGTTACCGGTCGATACAGTGATTGCCAGTGAATTCAAGAACGAGGCAGAGTACAAAACGGTAAGCGTCGATGCAATTCCTGCCGACTGGATCGGTGTGGATATTGGTCGTGAGGCCATCAGTCAGTTTCGCGCGGAGATTGCGCGCGCTAAGACGATTGTCTGGAACGGCCCGATGGGCGTCTTCGAAATGCCGAACTTCGCCACGGGTACGCTCGAAGTCGCGCGCGCATTGGCGGACGCGACTGCTGCGGGTGCGACAACCGTTGTGGGTGGCGGCGATAGCGTCGCCGCGCTCGAACAATCCGGACTTGCAGACAAAATGTCGCACGTCTCCACAGGTGGCGGCGCGAGCCTCGAATTTCTCGAAGGCAAAGTATTGCCGGGAGTGAAGGCACTTGAAGCGTGATAGAACACGCGTGAGCGAGATCGACGACGAAGCCCTCGAAGCGGCAAGGCAAGAGTTGAACGCGGATGCCAACGGCAAAGAGCCGCGCACATTCTTCTATGCCTGCCAAATCTCGGAAATCCCACCAATCGGGAAGCGAGGCAAGGTCGTCTATAGCGATGGTGATGAGGTCGCGATCTTCAATATCGACGGACAAATCCTCGCTATTTCGAATATCTGCCCGCACGAGACTTCGCCGGTAATGGCAACCGGCTTTGTCGATTGCGACACCTGCCAGGTTGCCTGCCCCTTGCACGGCTGGATATTCGACATGCACACCGGCCAGCAAATTGGTGCGGCAGGGAGCATTCGAGTCTATGAAGTCAAGCTCGACGGGGAAGAGGTTTGGGTACGATGAAGTTTAGTTATTGAGAATGATTGGTACATTCCAGCGATTCGCACCCTGGGTAATCTGGATCTGGTAAGTCCCGCTCGCAAGGCTCTGCAAATTGAGTACAAGTTCGCCATCAGAAATTGCTGAAGTAATATTGCGAACGATCCTACCCGAGCCGTCGGAGATAGCGACACTAACGTCAATGTTCTTAGCGTCCGGCAGCGACACGGTTACCATTCCCGAACGTGCTGGATTTGGATAGGCAATCGAGACCGGATGGTATTGTTCGCCGGGATTCACGCCGAGCGCTCCGACACGAAATGACGAAGAGGCGACGCTTGAGTCGACAACGGTATGGGCTATAATCGTGTAATTGTAGTTGCCAGGACTAAGCGTCAGAAGCGTCACAGAGGTATCCCGGACAGTGCTGTCGAATACAACAGCGCCGCCACTGCTGACAATCACTCTGTACCAAGTGAATAGGCGAAGTTTGGACTGGCCGAGCCAGTATAGCTGCACAATCGGACCAATGTTGTAAAATAATGGTGGGAGTCCGACCTTCGTAGGTGCAACCGCAATATTTAGACCAGTGATTGCCGAGCACATGATCCCATTCGCAGCGCCATCCTGCCAAACGGCATAGACATGGCCGCGTGCGTCGAAGGCAAGCTCCGGAAGCGACTGATTGTCTCCGGCCGACCCGGGCAGCGCGCGCGACTGGTTCCAGGTGTTCCCGCCGTCGGATGAGTAGGTGAATTGGATGGGTCCGCCGAGGCTCTCGCCTGGCATGTAGGCGTATGCGATGAGTCCGGTCGGACTAACGGCTACGTATGGCCAGTGACCTGTCTGCGAGTTGCTATTGGAGATAGAGTAGTTAGGCAACACTGAGTTCCAGCCTTTCGGAAGCATGTCGAAGTATGCCACGAGCTTTCCCATATCGTCGCGAGCGTCATTCCAGGCGATGAAGAGATTCTCGCTCAAGTCGAGAGAAATGTGCGGTCCTTTCGTCGGGCACGCGTCGAGCGTCCAACCGCCGAGTTGGCAGCGAATGGAGCTGTCGAAAGTCCGGCCCCCATCCCACGAGCGGCAGATGAAGATGTCGCGCTTATCGCCGGTTGGCGTGGTCATATTTGTGCGAAACGCAATATAGACGTGGCCCTCTGGAGATGCGGCAATATCCTGCCGGCAGCACTCGCATGTGCCGCTGGTGTCAGCCGGCAGCTTATCCGCGATGACCGGTAACGACCACGTTTGGCCGCCATTCGTCGAGCGCTCGATGTGCATCCGGTAATGCTTGCCCGTTTTGGCCATGATGTACCGATTGTCGAGAAAGGAGACGTAAAGATTGTCCGAGGAGTCGCACGCAATGGCCGAGAAGTCCTGCGAATAGTTTGCGGAATCGCCGGGGTCCATGATGGAGAGTGGCGGCGTCCAGGTCTTGCCGCTATCGGTCGAATGCACATACCACACGTCACTCGCACTCGTCACGCGCGCTTCCGTCCAGACAAGATGAATAACGCCTTTGGTGTCGATCGCAAACTCCGGTGCCCGCTGCAAGAGAGAGGTGTACTGGTTTGTCGTGACCTGTCTGCAGACGCGAACCGGCGTCGCAAACGTTTGCCCCTGATCGGTCGAGCGACTGAAATAAATATCGGCGTTCGCCTGAAACCAACTCACGTATACAGCGCCATCGCGGCCCACGTGCATGGCAGGGGAGTGAGCGCCTAAAGCCGTACTGACTTGCACCGCTGACGTCATGGAGATTTGGGCAAATGCCGAGTGGGGCATCCAATATGCAAAGGCAAGGATGATGGCGAGGACAAGTCTTCTGTGTACGGTCATCATAATTACAAATTCTTATCGTTGATGGAGCCTTCTGATACTCCTTCGAAGTTAAGGAACACCATGAACCGGCAAGAAATCACAGCGCGCATCAAGGCACTTGCACTCGAAATCGGCTTTGCGAAGGCCGGTGTGACGAGCGCCGAGCCGCTAGACGAGGCTGCCGACCGGTTCCAAGCGTGGATTGCCGATGGCACGCATGGCGTCATGCAGTGGATGGAGCGGCGGCACGAGGAGCGGCGCGATGTCCGGAAGATCATGCCGGATGCGAAGAGCGTCCTCTCGCTGGCGATTAATTACTATCATCCGCACGAGATCGCTCCCGAGTCCGATCACAAGATTTCGCGCTATGCCTGGGGCACTGATTATCACGAGGTCGTCCCGTCGATGTTAGCGCGGTTGCTTGAAGAGATCCAAGCGATCGTGCCCGAAGCGCAAGGACGCTACTACACGGACACGGGCCCGCTTCTCGAACGCGAGATTGCCGAGCGCGCGGGCATTGGCTGGATCGGCAAGCATACCAGCGTCATTACGCGCGAAGCGGGATCGTGGATCTTCTTGGCCGAGATCATCCTGAACATCGATCTCGAATCCGATCCGCCCGCCGAGGACATGTGCGGTATCTGCACGCGCTGCATCGATGCCTGCCCAACGGATGCGATCACGTCGCCGTACGAGATCGATGCGCGGCGCTGCATCGCGTATCTCACGATCGAGCTGAAACCGGAGCACGACATTCCGCCGGAGCTTGCTTCCAAGTTGAACGGTTGGATCTACGGCTGCGATATTTGTCAGGATGTCTGTCCGTGGAACCGCTTTGCAACGCCGACTGCTATACCAGCATTCGCCCCGCGCGAAGAAGTTCTTTCGCTTGACTGTGAGACCATCGAAACGATGGAGCAAGAGGAGTTCTCCATTCGTTTTCGCAAGTCTCCCATGAAGCGCGCAAAACTCGCTGGGCTAAAGCGTAACATCCGCGCCACTCGAACGAACAATTAACGATGAGCCATACGCACCTCAAACGCGAAGAAGTCAATCCCGTTATCATCATCGGCTCCGGGCCAGCCGGGTTTACGGCTGCACTTTACGCGGCCCGCGCGAATCTTTCGCCGATTGTGTTTGAAGGCGAGCAACCCGGTGGTCAACTCACGATCACGACCGAAGTCGAGAACTTCCCAGGATTCGAGCACGGCATTCAAGGACCGGAAATGATGGATATTCTGCGGAGGCAGGTATCCCGATTCGGGACGGTCACAAAGTTCGAGACCATCACGGCGGTTGATTTTTCGAAGCGGCCATTCGCTGTTACGGCTGGAAGCAAGACGTACTATGCCGAAGCGGTTGTCATTTCGACGGGCGCAAAGGCGAAATTGCTCAATATCCCGAGCGAGGAAATTTACATGGGGTACGGTGTCAGCGCCTGTGCAACGTGTGATGGCTTCTTCTACCGGAATCAGGACGTGCTCATTGTTGGCGGTGGTGACACAGCAATGGAGGAAGCGAATTATCTGACGCGCTTTTGCAACTCCGTTACGATTGTTCACCGGCGTGATGAATTCCGTGCTTCGAAGATCATGTTTGACCGGGCGAAAGAGAATCCGAAAATCCACTGGCGCACGAATCAGGCGATCACGGAAGTCCTCGGTCACACCGACGAAAAGGGCAGGAAGCTCGTCACCGGTGCAATCATAGAAGATACAGTCACAGGCAAGACCGAACAAGTCGCGACCAACGGCATCTTCGTTGCCATCGGCCACTCGCCGAACACTGAGTTATTCCGAGGCCTGATTGACATGAACGAGGTCGGCTACATCGAAACAAAGGGCAAATCGTCGTACACCAATATCCCCGGCGTCTTTGCTTGCGGCGATTGCCAGGATCACGTCTATCGTCAAGCCGTCACGGCTGCCGGTTCCGGCTGCATGGCCGCTATTGATGCCGAGCGATACCTCGAAGCGAATCCCACGACTTTCGCGTAGGGTCTGCGGATGCTCTTCAGCCTTCCTCATCGGACTCAGAATCGTGCTCGCGCTTGTGCAGCGGCTGCTCTGGTAAGTCTCGCAGTGCGAGTGCTTTGAGCATCTGCGCCAGCGTCCGGGCGCGTTCTTCGAATTCCTCGCGGTCGCCGGTATTTTCTACGGTAATATCGACCTCGTCGAAATTCGCGTGATCGTAATCCTGTGCAGCCAGCCGGGCGCGAGCATCTTCATCGCTGAGATGACTCAAGTTGCGGATGCGGTTCAGCACCGCGTCGTCGGGGGAATCGACCAGCACGATATAATCGAAATGCTGCCGAAGGTCCTGCGATAGCAGTAGTGCCGACTCCACGGCAACGGGTGTACTCGGTTCCGCTGTGCGAAATGCGAGATCGACCTCCCGCATCACAGCGGGGTGTACGATCCCTTCGATGTGCTCCCGCAGTACCGGGTCGTGAAACAACTTCGCTGCAAGCCGCGAGCGGTCGAGTAAACCATCCGAATAGACTTCGCTACCAGCGAGCCGCTCAATGGCAGAACGGACCGCCGCGTCCCGGACCATGAGATCTCGCGCAAGATCATCCGTCTTGATCACCGGAATTCCGCATGAGGCAAGCACGTCCATAAGCGTGGACTTGCCGCTTCCGAGCTTTCCCGTAATACCAATACGCGCTGCGCGTTTCATCTGCTTTTTGCTCTCGCCCCTCAGTTGGATGTCGAATGCGTCAGTACATCTCTCCCACGGAACAACGACTTTCCGCCAAGCTCCTCTTCAATTCTCAGCAACTGGTTGTACTTCGCCATGCGCTCGGAGCGCGACGCGGAGCCGGTCTTGATCTGCCCGGCGCCCGTGGCGACTGCAAGATCGGCAATTGCTGAGTCCTCCGTCTCGCCGGAGCGGTGACTGATGACCGTTCCGTAACCCGCCTTCTTCGCCATCGCAATCGTGTCGAACGTCTCGCTCAGAGTACCGATCTGGTTCAGCTTGATGAGGATCGCGTTCGCAACACCTTGTTTGATGCCGCGCTCGAGGAAGCTGGGGTTCGTCACAAATAAGTCGTCACCCACAAGTTGGACCGTCTTGCCGATTGCATCGGTCTGCATCTTCCAGCCTTCCCAGTCGTTCTCGGCCATGCCATCCTCGATGGAGCGGATGGGGTAGTCGCGCGTCAATGTCTCGTACTCGTGGACCATGTCTGCGCGCGAGAGCATCGTGCCAGGTTTGGATTTATACAACTCGTACTGACCGTCTCTCCACATTTCGCTCGACGCACAATCGAGCGCAAGGATCACGTCGGTGCCGGGTTTGTAGCCGGCCTGTTCGATGGCCTGCACGATGAGATCGAGCGTGTCGCGGTTCGATGTGAGGGCCGGTGCAAAGCCGCCTTCATCGCCGACGTTCGTATTCAGTCCTCGCTTTTTCAATACCGACTTAAGTGTGTGGAAGACTTCCGCGCCCATCCGCAGCGCCTCGCGAAACGTTGGCGCGTTCACTGGCATGATCATAAACTCCTGAAAATCGAGCAGACCGTCGGCGTGGACCCCACCATTCAGAATGTTCATCTGTGGCGATGGCAGAATGAACGGCTCTTTCGTCCCAGCCAACTGCGCGAGGTAGCGATAGAGCGGCAGCCCGACAGACGCTGCTGAAGCCTTAGCAACAGCCATGGATGCGCCGAGAATCGCGTTTGCGCCGAACTTGGCTTTGTTCGGAGTTCCATCGAGCGCGATAAGTGACTCGTCGATCGTGCGTTGCGCGGATGCGTCTTTGCCCTTGAGCGCCGCGGCAATCGGGCCGTTGACATTCGCGACCGCCTTGAGCACGCCCTTGCCGCCGTATCGCTTTTTGTCACCATCGCGGAGCTCGACGGCTTCGTGCTCGCCTGTCGAAGCGCCGCTCGGGACGCCAAAGCGGCCAAACGAGCCGTCCGATAACTTGCAATCAACTTCTACGGTCGGGTTGCCGCGCGAGTCCAGAATTTCGCGGGCGTGGAGGTCAACGATCTGAGGCATGTGTCTTGGAGGTTAATGTGAAGTGCAAATTTACGGAACAGGGAGGGGCTTGTTCCGAGAAAATGGTAGAAGGTCAGTTTCAATGTCCGTCATTCTGAGCGCAGCGAAGAATCGCTTGAGGATAGCAATGCCGCTTCCACACGGCAATGTACTTTTCGCATGCTCTATTGCGCGCGAGCGTTTGTGCTTCATGAACAATGCCCACTCCGTTCCAAAAACGCCACACATCAAATTTTTTTGATTTCTCTTTTTTGATTGGAGTTCATGAATAAACTGCTGTTAGACAAGACACACGTTCTTTTAGAATAGGTGCCCATAACCTCACGAGCAATATAACACATGAAAAACCGCCACGCAAGAGCTTTCCAAAAATAGTCAAAAATTGTAGCGTCCGGGTTTCCCGGCCCGCACCACATTGTCATCCCCGCAGAAGCGGGGATCCAGGTCCTGGTTGCCCGGCACCTGCACACCGGCCGCTCAGGTCGTGTGTGGTTTTGGTTGCACGCTAACCCGCCCGACGCGGCAACGACAAAGTGCAGAATGCACGGAGTAGACTATTCCTTGGCAACCTCGATCGCCCGCTCAAGGACTTCGTCTCTGCCAGCGCGAAGACCTGCGATGGTCGGCTCGACATGGATGTCTGGGACGATTCCGACTCGCTGAGTCGGTTTACCATCGGGATAAAAGACGCCGAGACCGCTAAAAATCGTATGGATACCACCGGGCAACGTCATTCGAACAACATTCCCATCCGCCCCGGCCGTTTGACTACCAATCACGACTGAACGTTCAGCCCTTCGGAGCATCATTGCCGTATACTCAGCATGAGACTGCGTATTTTCATTAACCAGAACGATCACTCGGCCTCTATAGCCCTTGGTCGAACTTAAATAGCTATTCGTTTGCGATGATTCACGAATGAATGAGCCGGGAGAATGGAAATCTGGGCGTCGCCACGAGACCCAAGGCGCATTCACCCTTAGATAAGTCGCCAAACTCCATAGCGTCCCTTTCGGGTAATTGCGGACATCGAAAATGATCGCCTTCGTTCGAGCTAAATCCGACATCGCCTGTTTCACTTCCGCGACGGTAAGCTCCCCCATATTAACGAATCCAATATTACCATCCAGAATCTTCCAGTGCTTTGACGAATCAATTTCAACAATCTTCTTAAATTCCTCGATGGTAAGCGGTTTCACTTTGCAGGATTGAATCCCATTGACCGATCGATATTCAATGAGAACCGAATCCTTGTATGCACAACGTGTCATCCACCAACAAATATTTCGTTCGAGTGCCGCATCGTTTGAAGCGGAAGCAAGCTTGGCCAAGGTCTTGCGCCGATCGGACAAACGCATGCCGTTAATGGCCAAGATCTCGTCGCCTGGTTTCAATGAAGTCGAAATCCCGAGACATGGACGACGAACAATAACTTTACCTTCGATACGAGACAATCGAATTGGCAACACATATTGCCCCAAAATCGAGTCGATAGTGGCGCTGGACGTATAAGAATGTGTATCGTGGATACTATTACAGCATTCTGCCATTGCAAGTTGATACTCGCTCTCGGTCGTCGACGCAGCGATTCGTGGGATAAATCGATAAAGAATGGAGTCCCACGATTCGCCAATCACATCTTTGTCAGGAGCGAAGTACTCGATTACATTCCAATATCGTGCAAGCGCCAACATCCGAACGGGCATCGTTGTTGTCACGTCAGAATCATGAGCAACGTCGCTTCCAACATCGGATGTACCGGATTCCCCATGCACAACATACGAAGTCCACTCAGGTACGACATTACTGCGGATGGAGTCCAACGACCTCTGAATATCCGGCGTGACCAAAGATCTGTCTTTCAACCATCTAAGGTCAAGGAGATTAGTATCAGACTCATCAAGTACCTTCAACTCATCGGGACTCCGATAGCCATAAGACTTTACCCCACCAGCGGTGTGTATCAGATCCGATGCGATGATTGAGAAATCCTTTGCATCATTACATGAGCATGCCTTCTGGTATTGAGCCAAAAAAGTCGAATCCCAGTTGACCTTACCTTGCGTTACATCCGGGTGGTAATACTTCAGGAAGCCCCACGCCTTGATGTATGCAGCCATCCACTTCGTTGAGGACTGGGTAAACGGACTATTCTCAGCGCAGCCGAGGGCACTGATCATCATAACAGAGCAGATGGCGAGCATTCTTCGCATCCAATAGTAACTACCACTGGGAGCGAAGAGTCCTAAGATTTGTCGATCCTCCGCGTGCGCACGCTCAAACGTCGAGCGTCCGAGCGATAAATCCGGGTAGCGCGGGCTTCGGAGGATACGGCGCCCCTTGTTCATGCTGCAATTTACGAAGAAACCGGCGCGGGGAGGCTGAACTGGGATTATTGGGATGTGAGGGATGAGTGGGATGCGTGCTGCGGCTCCCGCTCCGTAGGGGCGCAATATTTGTAGCCGCCGGTTTCAACCGGCGGTTGCGAATCACAAATGTGCGGCAAGCTCCATCGGAGCGACATATAATACGGGCGGGACTATTTCGCTCCCCAGCGTGGGCGCTGGACGGAGCTAAAAAAATCTTTGGTCTTCGTTAACCCCGGGTTAAAACCCGGGGCTACAAATATCGCGCTCCTAACGGAGCGGCCCGAGGACGCGCGCAGCACGTCACTACGGCACCCTGCTTGCGTCTACTGGAAACCCTGACACACCTGCCTTGCACTCGGCATTTGCCGGGTGGCATCAAGATTTCTTCCAATGTGCTGCGAGGGCAGGTGCGGATGAGCGAATAAGCAGTGCATTCGTCGCATCCTTGCTGTGGCACATTTTTTCCAGTTCCGATTAGCCATGAACAACGTATTAACACAAACCCTAACTGCGATTCAGCTTCCCAAACCGGCTGACGAAGGAGGGCTCTCGGTCTTCGAATCACTTTGGCGCCGAGAAACAACGCGGGGAATTAGCCCATCGCCTCTGCCTTGGCAGATGACTTCAAATCTCCTTTGGGCTGCCTGTGGCGTGAACCGCAGCACTGGTCCGCTCGGAATTTACGGCCGGACGGCAGCCTCTGCCAGTAATTCGCAGGCGGTCGATTTGTATGTGGCATTCGAGGATGGTGTGTATCTCTATGACGCGATACATAACTTGCTTGAGCCAGTCGTCGAAGGCGACTTGCGAGCCGGTGCGATGACGCCCGGTCAGCGGGGCGTTGAGGCGAGCGCGCCCGTGCAGCTAATCTACGTTGCTGACACTCATCGTCTGACTCACACGGCGGGATTTCAGGAGCCGGGGCTGCTCGATCCGGACGTGCAGAAGTCGTACGACTATGTGAGTACCGGCATGATTGCCGCGAACGTGTATCTGTTCGCCGCGGCGCATGGACTTGGGGCCTGGTTCCACAACTGCGACAAGGCCGGTCTCGCGCAGCAGCTCGGATTGCGACCGGAACAGCGAGTGCTGTTCGCTCAGTCAGTCGGGTATCCGAAGTAGGGATGAAAGGGCGACGTGCCTGCGCGGCTTTACACTCCTACAAACTCATCCTGCTCGACCTCGTACTTGTAGAGTGTGTCGATCGAGAGTTTTTTGGAAGCGTCAAGAATTTCAATTCCGACGATTCGTTTGTCGGCCGTGAGGTCAATGTTTATGCCGTCACCGGCCTCGATGGCGGCCACGGGTTGTTCATCCGAAAGCTGGATATAAGCGGCGTCTGCTTCTTTATCGTACGATATCTTCATATTTCGTCTTTCTATCGAGTGGATACAGCGTTTTGACGACCACCCGAGCGACTTCGCGAATGTAGGCGATCTTGAGCGGATACCCGATGGTTTGAACAAAGGCCTCCGCGACAAATTCCCGGTTCTCGCCAATAGGCTCCTCATCGGCTCGGATGTCGGTCAGAACGTCTTCAACTGCTTTCCTGTCGATCCGATAGAGTTTCAGCCGTTGCCGAGCGTGACGAGTAAAATAGATTGCCATAGCACCAGAGTAGGTTGTTCTAACATCAATGCAATTCGATGTATGATCCTTGTGGGTGACCGGTCGCTACTCACCGCTCGCCACCGTGCAAACCCCACACGTAGTTCGCGAGATGCCAGCGGTCGGAGTCCTGAAGCGTCCCGGCATAGGAGGGCATCGGTGAGCCGTTCATGCCGGTCGAGAAGATGCGATAGACATCTTGCGCCGACTGGGCGAATTTGAAATCGGAAGCGTTCGTGAGATCCGTGGTGTGGACGTAGTTGCCGAAATCATCGTGCTGAAGTTCTGATGACACGCCATCGCCTTTGCCAAATGCACCGTGGCAGTTATCGCACTGCATCTTTATATAGGCTGCGCGACCCAGCGCAATACTCTGCGGAGTTGCCGGAATCGGTTGGTTGAACGTGAGGACTTCCAGCGGGTACTCGGTCGAATCCGTAAAGCGCACGGCGAGCGTCTTGAGGTATTGCACCACTGCGGCGCGGTCATCCGGCGACATCTTGAGATACGGCGGCATCGTGCTGGTGTGAATACCTGCGCTGATTGCGCGGTCGATGTCATCATCGGTGGGGAGCTGGCCGCTTGCCGTGGACCTGCTCTTGTATACACCCTTCGTGAGATCGCGCGGGCGTGTCCGGAAATTGGCGGAGAGCGGGCCATCGCCCGCTCCTTCGAGTCCATGGCACGGCGAGCAGCCGATGTCAAAGACCGTCTTGCCGCGTGCGATCATCTCGGATGGGACGGAAGCTGCGCCCGGCGTATCCGATCCGGCGCTGGGCCGATCGAGTGTAAGCGAACTACCGGCAATGACGCCGATCGCGCAGATGGTGGTAATGGATTGGAGAATCATGATCTGCGTTGGTTAGAATCCGAAAAGAAATCCGCCGCGAATGGATGTCGTCGTCTGGTCGATGAGTGATACCTCTTTGGCGATCGTCGCGCCGCCGGTCACGACGACGTTCGGAAGGACGTGGTATCGCACGCCCACATCAATGGCGCTAAGGTCGTTCTTATATGTGAGTCGCTGCATCCAATCGTATCTGGCGTAGGCGTAGAGTTTCTCCGGCATGAGAATCACATTGACGCCGAAGAACCCGCCTCTCATTTTGTAAGACGTCCCGAGGCTATCGACGTTGTCGTCCACGCACGCCATGTACTGCGCAAAGAAGTCAAACCGCTTGGTCCACGGGTCGTATATTTCCAAGTCGCCGCCGAATCGCGTTACGTTGTTGTGCCACGGGTTGAGAAGCCCCGTGCCGGAACTGCCTCCCATGCCAGGCATACCTGCCATCGCGGTTGATGTCCCCGGTTCCGAACTCGAAAGATCCTGATAACCTGTGAAGTAAAAGCCACCAAATCGGGCAGGGGCATTGTGGAAGAATACGGTTTGATCGAGCGAGCCGAAGAATGCGCGCGCGGTCGAGAGATCGACGTCGCTGTTGTTGCCGCCGACCATTCCAACTTGCCAGCGGAGTCCCTGTCCGATGCCATAGAGCGTTCCGAAGGCGCTCGCGCCGAACATCGGGTTCGTCAGGCTCATATCGTTCGCAGCGAACTTCTCGCCGATGGGTTTGTAGTGCATGGCGTTGTACACGATCGGGTCGTCGCCGGAAAGCAAGAACATCGGCGTGAACGGAGCGAAGAGCAGGAATTTGCCCATCTGGAAATTGAGCGCGCCGCGTCCATCGCCGAGCACATCGGTGTAGAGCAGATGGATCGTCTCGATCTCGACGCTCGTCTCGCCATTCGCGACCGTCACCGGGATGCCGGCATAATACGAGAAGTGCTGCCCGAGCGATGCCGATGTAAAGAACCGCATCATGATTCCGGTAATCGTGGTCGAACTCGAAATCGCGCTGTCCGCGAGATTGTCATGGACCTGCGAGTGCATCACCATGGGCGTCACCACAAGTCCGAGCGGAAACACCGACCGCGCTGCCTGCGCCATGTTATCACTCGTCGTCGGCAATTGGTAGCCGTTCGCCTGAAACCGGCGGCCGTACTCATTGAGCAGCGGGGGAGAGGTGTGGCACGTGAAGCACGACGTGTTGTACTGCCGCGCAAAGAGCGGATTTGCCCGAGCGGACTGTCCGTTTGTGGCGAGGACTGTGACCGCGATTGCTGCGGCGAAGATAAAATTATTCCGAATCATGCTGATGCGCACGGCTCCTTTTATTATCGTTTTTCGGATTAGCGGGAGAGTGTCTCAACTCAACCGATTGACGAACCGGAAGAACAGTAGCAGTCTCTGTGCCAATCCCGTTGTATGAGAAAGGCTGCGCTGCCGAGCAAGCCTTCCGCGCTTTAGTCAGCGAGCGTCATGCTTCGACCGTTAGCTATCTTTACGATAACGTAAGAAAAGTTAACGGCACCGCATCTTCACATCCGGAAGAAAATCCGGCTTCGTGTGTTTGTTCTTTTCATATCCCAAAACGAACGGATTTCGCCAATTGAGCCGGTCTCTTTCATGAATCGCCCAGAATCCATTGTCAATGAGCTAATTGGTGCCCCTAACCACACCATAACACAGCACACGAAATGCCAAACTGTAGTGGCCGGGTTTCCCGGCCCAGCGAGACGCGTAGGTCGGTGACTCTGGCCCGACCGAAAAAGCGAGGGGTTTGACGGAAGCCACGCGCGGAGATAACCAGAACGTCCGTGACAATTCGGTCGGGCCAGAGGCCACGACTAATATGTTGAATCTGAACATCCCGAACAACCGCTGGCGTTCGGGGGTCAAGGCGCTTGCTCTGATCCTATGCGGCTTCGTAATCTGCGCGCCGGTTGACCTCGCTACACCACTGTGGCGTTGACCGCAATCCCAGCTTGGCTGTCCGAAGCTGCTATCGGGCAAAACACTTCCCAAAGGAGTCCACTCACATTCCGGACATGATGGTAGAGTGAACTTCAAAGAATAGCTCAAAGGAAACCGGATGAGCAGAGTAGAGGGGACGCAAGGACTCTGGTACAAAATGATATGAAATCTGGGCGCCAATCCCAGCTTCCATTCCAGCAAGATCGAAGAGGGTCCGGGTTAACCCGATGGCTGCATCAGATAGATCATGGAGTTGCGTTCTGCTATCTGAGAATGCCAGTTCAACATCCGACTTTTGAACGTAAACGGTTCGGCCAAAGAAACTGTAGTCCTCAATCGTGTATTGCGACTCGAGAAGGAGAGCTTCTTCCTTCGCGAAATGT
Organism: Candidatus Kapaibacterium sp.; assembly: GCA_017882165.1. Classification (GTDB taxonomy): domain Bacteria; phylum Bacteroidota; class Ignavibacteria; order Palsa-1295; family Palsa-1295; genus PALSA-1295. The sequence continues at coordinate 6,098 of JADGPZ010000003.1, read as the reverse complement.
ATCTCATGATTTTCACCCCAACAGAGTGTCGTTGCCCACCACGAACCGTCACCAAAATTCTTTGTGTACATGGCCGACGCGGTGGAGCGGATGAGATCGACGCTATCGCCTCCGGGATTTGTGATGTGTCCACTGGATATCTGAAAGGAAAGTTCGTTAGTCGGATTGAACGACAGCCGGCCACTGTAGGAATTGATCGTCGGCTTATCGAAGCCATACAGACTCTGGGGCGCACTTCCGTTGAACGCACTCCCTTCCAATTTCCAATTACCGAGGCTGACGCCAACAGTCGCGACTCCGAATGTAATGTGCGTCCCGGCCATCCAATCATGGCTGATCGGCGCATCGGGATTCGACATCGCGCTCGGTCGGTGCATGAAGACCGAGGGGCCAAGCGCTGGTTCGCCCGGGTAGCCGATGTAAAGGAAGGCCGATGAGTGGTCGGCCAATCGTTGGCTGTACGTTGCCGATAGTTCGCTAAAGAGATTGTGAGGATCTTTGTAATCAATCAGGGGCTGACCCTGCCAGGTATCTCCCGTTTGAAACAGCATCGGATAACAACTGCCCTCGGTTAACGGCTCAAGACTGAACATTCCTCGGAAGGTGAGGCGACCGTCACTCCCGATGTCATGGCTCAGCATCCCCATGATCCAATTCGGCGCATCAAACTTACCTCCGCCGCGTGGCCCGCCCTGATGATCGAATCGCGGCATTATCGATCCGTGCAGCATGGACATCCAGCCATTACTCTCGTACATTGACGCATAGACCGGCGAGGATGCGGGAAGCCAACTTGTCCCAGAGCCCTCCTATGACATCGGCTCCGTGAGGAGGACCCCACTTGCCGGGCCGTTCATGGAGTGTTCCATGTTCATGCCCGGCTTCATCGTCCTGCTTGAGTCCATCATCGTCCCAGACTTCATCTCCATGCCACTTTGCTTCATGTCCATCGGTGAGCCAGCATCGGTGGTCCTCATCTTCATCGGAGATTGGCCAATTAGCATCGCCGCCAGAGAGGCAGGATTACTTCCGATGACAATATGCCCTGACATGCCACCAGCCGCATGCCCCTTGACGCTGCAAAAGTAGCTGAACGTCCCGGTATCCACCGAACGGAACACGATTTCTTCAGCGGAGAACTTCTCGCTCTGAGAAGGAGCAAGACGGTGTGTTCCAACGGTTCCAGCCGTATCCGGATTGGGCATGTACGCGTGCATCTTGCGGCCGAAACGCAAATCGTGGTGCATGTCATCGTCCATGTTTGCTAAGAGGAGGTGCACTTCGACGCCAGGTCGGAAGTCGAGCGTAGGATTTCGTAGACCCTGAATCCGATATGAGAGCATATCATCGCTCGGCCCGGTGCGAATCACAATGGTGACCGTGCGTGCTGAGAACACAAGAGATCGCCCGCTATCCAAAACCGTACCCGGATCCTGTTTTGTCTCCATGCTTGCGAGTTCAGGCTCGGAAAGGGTTATGGCTTGAGAGCTAACCGACCTAAACGGATGCTGCTGCGCATGAATCAAATGCGGAAGTGCTACGCCAAGCAGAAAAACGGCCGTGAACTTCAGCATTGCATCTCGATAACGTGTGTGGGAAAGGTAATCTAACGATTCCCACTGCAAATGTTGCGCGGCCACCGGTTCCGGCGGCGCTTGCTGCATGCCGGCCGAGAGCGATGCCTCGCCAGGGTGCAGCCGAGAATGCCTGCGCCGCGTCGGGTGCGTACGAGTGCATCATCCGCTGCACGGCCGCGTCCACACGCTGCCGGTTATGTTGCTGCGGTGAGGCTCCCTACGGCTGAACTTCCTCGCTACGGACGCGGTTAAAAAATCATGCTGACCGAATATATCGACGCCGCGATGCGGCACGCGAGATACGAGATTTTAGAAGATAAGTCATTTTACGGAGAGATCCCTGAGTGCAACGGAGTCTGGGCGAACGAGTTGACGTTAGCGGATACGGAGAAGGACCTTCGAGGTACGCTCGAGGGGTGGCTTATCCTCGGTCTTCGCGATGGGGCTGAGATTCCGGTTATCGATAGCATTGACATCAACGAGCACGTCCCAGCCTGATGCCGCATTTCGGACCCATTAGCCGTCGTGATTTGATCGCGTCACTCCGGCGCGCCGGGTTTGATGGCCCTCGTGCTGGAGGTGATCACGATTACATGAACATCGGTGTTTCTCGCAGAGTCAAAATTCCTAATCCGCATCGCGGAGATATTGCGATTGACCTGTTGAAAAAGGTCTTACGCCAAGCGCATATCTCCCGCGAAGAGTGGGAAAAGCTCTGAATTGACAAAGATCGAAACGTCGCTACAGGTAGTTACGCCGCGACCGGCGGCGCTTCCTGCATCCCGGCCGTGAGCGAGGCCTCGCCCGCGTGCAGACGGATCAGATTGAGCGCGCTTCCGGCTTCGAACCAGGCGATGTGCTCCATGTTCATCGTATGCGCCAGCGCGATGATTTCAGAAGTCCCATCGGGGTGGTTCACTTTCATGTTGACCGTGCGGACAGGATCAAGCTCCTGCAAATACTCGAACGACACGGTATCCCCTTCCTTGATCTTGTCATAGTCCGCCGAGTTGACAAACGTGAGCGGCAGAATTCCCTGCTTCTTCAGGTTGGACTCGTGTATCCTGGCAAAGCTCCGCACGACAACCGCGAGGCATCCCAAATATCGCGGCGACATCGCGGCGTGCTCGCGGCTCGAGCCTTCGCCATAGTTCTCATCGCCAATGATGACCCATCGCTTGCCGCGAGCCTTGTAATCGCGCGCAACCTGTGGCACCGGCACGCTCTTTTCGTGAGTATAGATATTCGTCGTCGTGCCCGCCTCGCCGGACCACGCGTTGATCGCGCCGGTCAGCATGTTATCCGAAATCTTATCGAGATGTCCGCGATACCGGAGCCACGTGCCGGCTGGCGAGATGTGATCGGTGGTCGTTTTGCCTTTGGTCTTAATGAGCACCGGCAGGTCGGTCATCTCATCTTTCACCATTGGCTGGAAGGGATCGAGAATCTGCAATCGCTCGCTGGGAGTGGCGGGGTCGCCACTCCCCACGACTACTGCAACGCTGCTTGCGTTTGGCGCGGGCGGCATGTATCCCTTGCGGCGACCCGCGTAGCCGTTGGCCGGCAGGGCATCGACTTTCGGTGGGGGAGTGAGGCGGTACTTCTTCCCGCCCTCGGCGGTCAATTCATCACATAAAGGATTAATTGAGAGATCGCCAGCAAGTGCGTAGGCAATAACGACTTCCGGGCTTGCGACGAATGCCAGCGTAGCCGGATTCGCGTCGTTGCGTCCTGGGAAATTCCGGTTGTATGAACTGATGATTGTGTTGCGCTCGCCCTTCTTGATGTCATCGCGCTTCCACTGTCCGATGCACGGACCGCAGGCATTTGCCATCATCTCGCCGCCGATTGCTTCGAGCGAGGCGAGCTGTCCATCGCGCTCGATCGTCTCGCGAATTTGTGCGGAGCCGGGATTGATGAAGAATGGCATCTTCACGCGGGCACCGACGGCGCGCGCTTGCTCGGCAATCTTCGCAGCGCGGGAAAGGTCCTCGTAGCTCGAATTCGTGCAGGAGCCAACGAGCGTCACGGAGACCTTCTCGGGATAGTCGTTCGCCAAAGCATCCTTCGCCATTTCGGAAACAGGCCGGGCCAGGTCGGGCGTAAACGGGCCGTTGATAAGCGGCTCCAATTTCGAAAGATCAATCTCAAGAATTTCGTCGAAGTACTTCTCCGGGTTTTGCTCGACTTCCGGATCGGCAGTGAGCAGATGATTGTACTGCTCCGCAAGTTTTCCCAGCTCTGCGCGTTCGGTTGCATTCATGTAGCGGACGGCGTTCTGGTCGAACGGGAAGACTGATGTCGTCGCGCCGATCTCCGCGCCCATATTGGTGACCGTAGCTTTGCCAGTGGTCGAGAGCGTCGCGCAGCCCGGTCCGAAATATTCGATGATGCGGTTCGTGCCGCCTTTGACCGTTAGCTTGCCAGCGACGTGGAGGATAATGTCCTTCGGCGCTGCCCATCCGCTGAGTTCGCCCGTAAGCTTGACGCCGACGAGTTTCGGATTCAGCACCTCCCATGCAAAACCGGCCATTGCATCCACTGTATCCGCTCCGCCCACGCCAATGGCGACCATCGAAAGCCCGCCCATGTTTGGCGTATGCGAATCTGAGCCGATGATCAGACCACCGGGGAAGGCATAGTTCTCCAGCACGACCTGATGGATAATGCCCGAGCCGGGTCCCCAGAAACCGATGCCATACTTCGAGCAGGCGGATTTCAAAAAGTTGTAGACCTCGGCGTTCGTATCAAGCGCGCGCCCCAGATCGGTCGAGGAACCTTCATAAGCCTGAATCAAGTGATCGCAGTGGACGCTCGCCGGCACTGCGGACTCGAACTTACCAGCCTGCATGAACTGTAGGATCGCCATTTGCGCCGTTGCGTCCTGCATGATGACGCGGTCTACCATCAGTCGCAGGAAGCTCTTGCCGCGTTCGAGCGGTTGCGTCTCAGCCTCAGCAAGATGTCCGAAGACGATCTTCTCGCCGAGCGTCAGTGGCCTGCCAAGCCGCTTGCGGACGATGGCGAGGTTCTTCTCCGAACACTGATAAACCCGCTCGACCAACTCTCGCGTGGTCTCGACGGCCATCGCGCGCTTGTTGGCGCGAATTTCGGCCATAGGAACGGATTCCGCCGCGATCTGGAATGGTTGCATCGTGGGCGATGCAGTTACGACTGGCAAGTTTACTCCGTTCGATGATTGAGCCATAGTTATATCAGTTTTTTGAGATGCAAAGTTACGAATTGCGGGAGATCGACCGCTTCTACGCGATTTGGGCAGCAAAGTTGCCGTACAAATACGATATCGGACGAGATGCCGCGATTGGGCTGTAACAAAACGCCAGCTTTCAGGTTATTAGAAGGGTGGTAACATTCAAGAGGTCTCAGGTGTCGCTCTTCTACTGATGAATCTGCGCCGTTCTGCTTTCATGTGTTTTGCGGTAGTCGCGCTCCTGAGCGCCTTGCCGCTCTGCGTCCAGTCGCTTCGCGCCCAACAATGGCAACGGGTGACGACGAAGCCAATCTTCTGGATGTCTAATGCTATATCCGGTGGGGCGATGACCTATAAGGACGGTATCGTATGGGCGGGAGCAGGCGATGTGAAAAAGTCTACTGATCTCGGGTTGACGTGGACGGCGACCTCGTGCCCAAAGGGGGTCGTTTACCGCATTGTCTTTTTCAATGATTCGATCGGTGTGGTCTGCATGCTCGGTTACGGTGTATTTCTCACCACCGATCAGGGTACGAAATGGAGTCATGTACTTGACTCAACGAGCACATACGACGCAGCCTTCGGCGTGACGCCCGACACAATTCTGGTGACGACCTATCAGGATCTACGGCGTACGACCAACCGGGGCGCTAAATGGACCTATTGCTATGGCACGGCCGAACTTGGACCGATCTCATCCCGGAACGGAACCTTCTACTATAAGAACCATAGCCGGTTATTCGCCTCCACTAATGCAGGCACATCGTGGGGGTCACAACCCGGCGTGGCGGATTATGATTGTCACTCTTGGTCTTTTGACTCGTGCGATGCGAGCACGATCTATGTGGTCGACGAGGCTCTCTATTGGCCGGACGACACTGATGCGGGGATGTATGTTACCCGCGATCTTGGTGTCACATGGAGTCTGCGGAATCCGCAGCCCAGAGGCTATTATTGTGGGAATATCGCCACTTCCAACCTCGCGATTTACACCCAGATCTCGAACGGCGTTCTCTGCTCCTCGAACAAGGGTGTAACCTGGCGAAACATTGGTGGCCCCGCCGGACAGCCGGACCAGCAGGTACTTCGCGTCCGTCTCGGCCACCTGAAACGGCGTGTCGGCCAGCGCGACCGCCGTCGCTAGCTTGTCCCATGCGCGCTCAACGCTCGTCGAGCTGGGGCCGACCAGCGACCCGGTCAGCGTCAGGTTTCGGGCACCGTAGTGCGAGGTTCCCTGGTAGGTCCCGTGGTCGCCGGGCCGGTCGCCGCCGGCTACGCGGACGGTCGGGCCGCCCCAGCCGTCCAGCGTG
>JADGPZ010000072.1 GCA_017882165.1 Candidatus Kapaibacterium sp. | reverse complement strand
CACTGGGAGTTTCCCGGTGGGAAGTTGGAACCTGGTGAAACGGCTATCGATGCTCTGCGTCGTGAACTCTCTGAAGAACTGACGATTGAGATCGGTCATGCCGAAGAGTGGCTTCGCGAAACGGCAACCTACTCGAATGGCATCACCTATGACATCCGCTACTATCTGGTCCGCTCATGGAGCGGGGCGGTCGAGAATCGGGAGTTCAATCGAATTGGGTGGGTGTCGAACGAGGCGCTTCCAACGTTGTTGCATTTAAGTGGCAATAAAGATATCATCGACCGCCTCGCGCGCGAAGGCATTCCGGCGTAGCATTGTGCCGCGTTTGCTCATCTGGCACGCGGAGAATAAGCGCAGCTTTATCTGGCGTGGGCTTCGGAGATCACCGTATGTTGTGCTCGTGAGCGAGTTCATGCTGCAACAGACCGGCACGAAGCACGTCGAACGCCGCCTGCCGATATTCCTCAAGCAGTTTCCGAACGTCAAAGCGCTTGCTGCCGCATCGCCCGCGCAGGTGCTCCGGGCCTGGCAGGGATTGGGATATAACCGTCGAGCGCTCTACCTGCATCGCGCAGCCAAGGATCTCGCGGGGATGCGCTCATTTCCCAAGACGCTGGACGCGCTTCAAGCGCTGCCCGGTGTCGGTCAATACACTGCCAGTGCAGTCCTTGCGTTCGCCTACAACAAGGACACACCGGTTATCGATGTGAATGTCGAGCGCGTGCTCTCGCGGCTTTGGATAAAGATGCCGGACAATCGCGCGACGCTTCCCAAGCGAGAACTCTACGACTTCGATGCGGCCATTCTCCCAAAGGGACATTCTTCGGAGTGGCATGAGGCGCTGATGGATCTGGGCTCGACGATCTGCACGAGGAATGCGCCGAAGTGTGATGAGTGTCCTCTGCGACGTTCTTGTCCTTCCGCCTCGATGGAGACGTCACGGGTCAAGCAGCCAAGAACGGAAGGCCTGTACTTTGGCCAACCGCGTCGCATCTGGCGCGGACGGATTCTCCGCATTGTATCTAATTCGGAGTCAATCCCGTCACGAAGTGTGTCCGATCAACTGAGGAAGTCGTTCAAGATACGAGGACGTGGATTCGCTTCATTCGTCAATGATCTCGTGGAGCTGTTGATTTCCGAACGATTCATCGCGCGGAACGCGGATGGCAACCTCTCGCTCGCCAATGAATAAACTCCCCGAGCCGTGGCTCACAGTCTACGAGGAGCGGCAAGCTGCCATTCGGCAGCGATTACAAGACTTTTCCGTAATCCCTGCCAGTCAGTATTTCTACGAACTCGCTTTCTGCATTCTCACGCCGCAATCGAGCGCAGCGAATGCCGAGGCAACCATTGCCGAACTGATCCACGACCACTTTCTGGAGCGTGGCTTCGACCCAACTTCATATTTGAGAGATGCACGCCATTACATCCGATTTCACAATGTGAAGGCAAAGCGATTGCTGGAAGTCCGTGAGAGCTTTCCCGAACTCTTACCCCACTTGCTTGACCGATCTCTCGGGCCAGAGGCAAAGCGCGAGATTGTCTTAGCCACTGTGAAGGGGCTCGGCATGAAGGAAGCCTCGCACTTCCTGCGCAATATTGGTGTGCGAAGCCTCGCCATTCTGGACCGGCATATCTTCAAACATCTTAACCGACTCAATGTAATCAAGGAGATACCAAACGGCGGGCCCACGAAAAATCGTTATATCGAGATCGAGAAGCAATGGCACGCTTACGCAAAGCGCATTGGAATTTCTCTTGACGAGTTGGACCTGTTGTTCTGGAGCATGGAAACGGGTGTAATCAGGAAATGATCATCGTTTGAACGGTGCAACACGATCCGCTAAATCTGGCCGGTAATAGTCCTGACTCTCAAAATCTTGTGCCCATCCATTCTCGATTCCGAACTCGTCGAGCATGTCGAGAACTTTGTCGTATTCGCGTTCGCGGATACGCCGGTTCAGCAGCAATAATGATTCGAACTTCTCGGCATTGTCATCCGATACTTTGTTCGTCGGATAATACTGTGACATCACCGAGAGCGTGACGATGGGTGAAAGCTCGCTCGCAATGAACTTAAATGTCTCGCGCGTGCCTGCCAGATCGTTCGGCAGAATGAGATGACGGATAATGAGACCGCGCTTGACCAAGCCATCCTCGCCCATCACCAACTCGCGGCCCATCTGCCGGTACATCTCCTGAAGTGCTGCGCGCGAATGCTGCGCGTATTCCTTCACACCGGAATACCGGTAGCCCATTTCGTCTTCCGAATACTTGAGATCGGGCAGATAAATATCGACGATGCCATCGAGCAGATGAAGCGCCTCGACGGAGTCATAGCAATTCGTATTATAGATAATTGGCAATCGCAGGCCCATCCTGCATGCTTCGAGAATGCCTTCGACCATCTGCGGCACAAAATGAGTCGGCGACACAAAGCCGATCGCGTGGCAATGATGCACCTCCTGCAACTCGATCATCATTTCCGCGAGCCGCTGGATGGTCACCTCGTTCTTCCGCTCTTCCTTCCATCGCTGGCTGATCTCGAAGTTCTGGCAATAGGAGCACTTCAGATTGCAATTGCCGAAGAAGATATTGCCCACGCCATGCGTCCCGACGAGCGCCGGCTCCTCGCCAAAGTGCGGACAGTAGGATGAGACAATCGGCAGCCTCGCCGAATAGCACCGAGAAATCTCGCCCGCCAACCGATTGACCTGGCAATCGAGCGGGCAGATATTGCACGACGTCAGCATCGCGACAAGCTGCTCGGCTCGCCGAGCCAGCTCGCCGGATTCGAAAAGGGTGCGGTACGGTGGAATATACATTTGCGACCCTTATAGAGGCATTCCCGAGAGGGAATGTTCCTCGCAATCACTCGTTACTCATTCCTCGTTACTCGCTACTCTTATGCAATACTGGCTCTTAAAATCCGACGCGGAATCCTATTCCATCGACAATCTCAAGCGCGACAAGATCACCGCCTGGACCGGCGTGCGCAACTATCAGGCGCGCAACTTCATGCGCGACCAGATGAAACCGGGCGACATGGCACTGTTCTATCACTCGAATATTGCCGAGCCGGGCGTGGTTGGCATATGCGAGATCGCCAGCATACCCATCCCCGACGATACTGCCTTCGACCCAAAGGACTCACACTTCGATCCCAAGGCCAGCGGCGCGAATCCCATCTGGTGCGCCGTCGAAGTGAAATACGTCAAGCACCTCAAGAAGCCAATCCCGATTGATGAACTCCGGAAGACAAAGGGGCTCGAGAAGATGGTCATTCTTCAACGAGGCTCGCGGCTTTCGATCACGCCGGTGACTGAGAAGGAATGGAATATAATAGAACCTGGATTACGCTGATTCGAGCGGATTACGCGGATTGATTTTTTCGGAATATTGCTAAGTGCTCACCGCCGTCTTCCTCATCTCTTTCAATACACTCTCCATATCCGCTGGCAGTGGCGCGGACCACTCCATAAGCTCACCAGTCGTCGGATGCTGTAAGCGCAGTGAGCGGGCGTGCAGCGCCTGACGGGGGAACTCCGACAGGAGATGCTCGATCTTCGATTTCCATTGCGGGACATCCTGCCGCATAACATTCATGGTGCGTCCACCATACGTCACGTCCCCAAAAACAGGATGTCCGATGTGCTGCATGTGAACTCGAATCTGGTGCGTGCGGCCAGTCTGCAGGCGTAATTCGACGAGTGAGAAGCCGAGGAATTCCTCAATGACAGCATAATCCGTAATGGCAATCTTGCCGCCGCCTCCCTCCTTCTCTTTTAGATAGAGCGGGGCTTCGTTGATGACTGCGAATCGTTTGCGGTCGCGCGGATGCCGGCCGATCAGCGTTTCGATGCGGCCAGCGGGCGCTTTGAAGTTACCCCAGACGATGGCGTGGTAGGTCCGCTGCGCCGTGTGATTGAAGAACTGCCTGGCTAAATTGCGGTGTGCCTCCTCGGTCTTTGCCACAACGAGCAAGCCAGAAGTGTCTTTGTCCAGCCGATGGACTATGCCGGGTCGCTCGGGTTCACTTGAAGGGTACGTCTTGCGAAATTCCTTAATATGATGCAGTAGCGCGTTGACTAATGTGCCACTTGCATGTCCGTGCGCGGGATGGACGACCATGCCGGCCGGCTTATTGATAATCAGAAGAGCGTCGTCCTCAAAAATAATATCGAGCGGAATCTCTTCCGCCTCGGCGTGCATGGGTGGCGGGCGAGGCACGGTGATCTGAAACAAATCGCCACCACGAACCTTGTAGGATGGCTTGTCTAAAACACGGCCGTTGATTAGCACAGCTCCCGAGGCGATCGCGCCCTGGACTTTGCTCCGTGAGCTGTTGGCGATCTGGCGCGAAAGATATTGATCGACGCGCTCGGGATGCTCGCCCATGGGAACAGCGATCTCGATCGTTCGGGATGTCGAAGGTAGTCCTGAGCGTCGCTCTTCCGAAGGATTTCCTTCGGCAGGATTCATGGCGCAGGAGTCTCTGTAAGCTCGGATTCGGTCAGGAGAGGCTCACCAATCGCAACGGTCAGAGGCTGGGTAGGCTTGTGACGCATCAGGATGAGGATCAGCAGTGCTACGCCGATTGTGACGGAGGAATCGGCCACGTTGAACACCGGAAACCAGTTGCGCTGATAGCCGAAGTCAACGAAATCAACAACGCGGCCATAGAATAGTGGCTGCTCGTGGTAGATCACGCCATAGAAGACGCGGTCGATGAGATTTCCGACAGCGCCGCCAAGAATAAGTGCGAGTGCCACGCGCTCGCCCGTGCGGAGACGCTCCAGAGTGTGCTTCAAGTACCAGAGAATCGCGACCGACGCAACAATCGAGAAAACCGCGAAGACAACCTTGAAGCCGGGGATATTAATGCCGAACGCGATCCCTGGATTCTCGATGTAAGTAATGCGAACAATGTCGTCGATGAACGGAAGCGAACTTCCATAGCGCATTCCGGGAATCGGAAGAACATTCCACGGCGAACCCTTCACGAGCAGCTTTGTGAGCTGATCGAAGATTACGACGACAACGGTGATCCAGAGAACGGCCACAGGGAAGTGCTAAAGTGCTGAAGTGCTAAAGTGCTGAAAAGTAATTTCGCTCATCGCCGCCAAAGAAAGGTTACTTGGTTGATCGCGTGTCCCATGACGCCTCAGCACCTTAGCACTTTAGCACTTACTCAACATTGGGAGTAGGCTCTTCCGTCTCGCGCTGGCCGCTTTCGGCCGGGCGGCGAGCGTTCGTGCGGTTCTTGCAGTCCACATGCTTCTGCGTGATCGGTACGGCCTGCAAACGCTGCTTCTCGATCAATCCGCCGCAGATAACGCAAATGCCATAGGTTCCTCGATCGATACGCTCCAGCGTCTCATCGAGCTTCTTGATATAGTCGCTGGTGCGCTGCGCATGGAGGAAGGTCTTCTCGCGCTCGATCGCGTCCGTGCCCTGTTCGGCTGTGTGCAGCGAATAGGCCTGATTGTCCGCTTCGAACTCGCCGGAGGTGTCGAGGATATTCTGAGAAAGAATATCGAATTCCTCTCGCGACTCATGCTGTTGTTCGAGGATCAGTTTACGGAACTGCTCGAGATCCTTCGTCCCATAGCGTTCCTTCGCGGTTGCGAGGATCGCGGCATCATCCGCCCGAAGCCGCATGGCCGGCGTGGATTTTGTGGCCGGCAGGACGATTCCGCCGCCCGGCAAAACTTCTTTCGTGTTAACTTTTGAAATTGGCATTCCTAAATTCTTGGTCTTGCTCTTTGTTTGGCGATCTGCGGCTTTCGAACTTGCCGCCGCAGGCTTGACGGCCGCTTTCACCGGCTTAGCAGCGACTTTAGCAGCAGGTTTCTTGCTCGCACCGATCTTTCCGCGACTGGTGACCGCTGCGACTTTCCGCAAGACGACTTTCAACACCTTCTTCACGGCTTTCTTCGCTGACGATTTCTTCACCAATGGCCGCGCAGGTTTCGATGCACGCGCAACGACTTTCGGCTTCGCTTTGGTCTTTGGCCGGCCTTTCACCTTCGGCGCTGCACGCTTTACGCTCATTGCCTTCTTAGCGGGCTTCATGGCCGGCTTCGCGGTTCTTGCCCGTTTCAGTTTGCTCTGCTTTGCCATAAGTGTGTGGAAAACGGTCGTTTTAAAAACGGATGCGTCAAAACAAACGGGTGCCCAAAAGAATCCGAAATTCGGCGGTCTTTGCAGCTACTACGTTAGCGAAGCCGCGAAAGCCGGATGAATACCGGGCGGTCAAGAATCTCGACCGCTGCTGGCCCCTCGTCGGCAGTGTCACCGTTGGACGAAATCGACTCGGCGAGCGTCTCATCCTGAATAAACCGAGCATGAGCGCGGACGGCATCCATGATCTCTTCCGAACTCGAACTCACATGAATCTCAATCCGGTCCGTCACGTCAAAACCCGAATCCTTGCGGAGATTCTGGACGCGATTGACAAATTCACGCGCCATCCCTTCGCGCTCAAGCTCGGGCGTCATGTGTGTGTCGAGCGCAACGGTCATGCCGCGCTCGCTCGAAACCAACCAGCCTTCGACATCTTCAGCCGTGACATCGACATCGCCCCGCAGCAGTGTGACATCTTCGCCATCGACATTCAGCGCCAGGCTGCCCGAAGTTTGATATGCCCGGATTTCATCTTGCGATAATTTCTGGACTTTGGCGGCAACATTCTTCATGGACTTCCCAAGCCTCGCACCAAGCGACTTGAAGTTCGCCTTCGCCTTCAGCTTGATGACGTCGCTGTCGCCAGCTTCGACAAACTCGATCCGCTTTACGTTCACCTCATCGCGAATCACATCCTCCACGTACCGTAATTCTTCGATCTCGCGCCGGTCGGCGACCGGAATCAGAATGCGCGCCAGCGGTTGCCGCACGCGGAGCTTTGCGCGCTCGCGCATTTGCCGCACGAGTGAGGATACGATCTGCGCGGCCTCCATTCGGCGTTCGAGCGCAGGGTCGATGAGCGCAGCGTTCGTTTCAGGATATGCATCCAGGTGAATCGAATCGAGCGGCCCACCGAGCGCGCTATAGAGCCAGTCGGAAAAGAACGGCGCAATCGGCGACATCAACTTCGAGACCGTTAGCAAGCACTCATAGAGCGTGTCGTAAGCGGCTTGCTTATCTTCGCCCTGTTCGCCTTTCCAGAAACGGCGGCGATTGCGGCGGATGTACCAATTCGAAAGCTCCTCTGCCACGAACTCCTGAATGGCGCGTGCCGGTCGTGTGACTTCATACGCGTCAAAATCAGCACGGCATGAAGTCACCAGCGAATTCAGCTTTGACAGAATCCACCGGTCAACTTCAGCCCTTGCCGCGTGGTGGGCGCCCACTGCGGCGACCTCACTACGCTTGTAATGATCGATGTTCGCATAAAGCGCGAAGAAGCCGTAGGTATTCGTCAGCGTACCAAAGAGCTTCCGTTCAAGCTCTCCCAAATCGTCCTCGCTGAACGATCGCGGCTTCCACGGCACTGCGGCCGATAGCAGATACCATCGCGTGGCATCCGCGCCATGCTTCGACATCACATCGAACGGGTTGACGATATTTCCCTTCGACTTCGACATCTTCTGCCCCTTCTTGTCGAGCAGCATGTCGTTGACAATCACATTCCGATACGGCGCCTCGCCGAACAGGAATGTGTTGATCGCGTGCAGCGTGTAGAACCACCCGCGCGTCTGATCGACGCCTTCGGAGATGTAATCGGCCGGATAGTTCAGCGGCTTGGCCGTCTCGCCCATGAAGTGATGCTGCGCGAACGGCATCGAACCGGAGTCGAACCAGACGTCGATGACTTCGGGGGTACGATGCATCACGCCACCACAGTCGCATGTGAACGTGACATCATCGACACCTGGCTTGTGTAAATCGAAATCCTTCGGTTTGCCCAATTCGGCTGCGGAGCCGACACACTTCTGCTTGCCGCAAGTCTCGCAAACCCAAATCGGCAGCGGCGTGCCCCAGAACCGCTCGCGCGAAATACCCCAGTCTTTTAGGTCTTCAAGCCAATTTCCGAAGCGACCATCGCGCATTTCGGGCGGCTGCCACGTGATTTTCTTATTCTCTGCTACGAGCTTATTCTTGTACTCTGTAACACGGATATACCACGCATTGCGTGCATAGTATAGGAGCGCGGTATCGCACCGCCAGCAGAAGGGATAGGTGTGCTCGATCGTCTCCCGGCGATAGAGCAGTCCCTTCTGCTTTAACTCGTTCATAATATCCGGATCGGCGTCCTTGAAAAATCGTCCATGATAGGGCGAAGAACTCAGCTTAATGCTCCCATCGCCAGCAACGGTGATGATGACTGGAAAACCTTCGCGTTGCGCGACGCGGTAATCGTCCTCTCCGAATGCCGGCGCCTGATGGACGATGCCTGTCCCATCCTCCGTCGAAACATAGGTATCGGCTACAATGCGATATGCTGCTCCAAGCTCTATGGTCCGCGCCTCCCACTCTTTACTCGTAAAAAGATAATCGAAGAGCGGTTCGTACTGTTGGCCTTCAAGCTCCTTGCCCTTTTTGCGATCGACAATCTCGACTTCACCTTCGAGCTTGCTAACTAATGCTTCAGCGAGTACGAGCCGTTCTGTCTTATCCTTGCGAGTGTTGATGACAGTAACGTATTCAACATCAGGATGCACCGCAAGCGCAACATTCGCGAGCAGCGTCCACGGAGTGGTCGTCCATGCGAGAAAATACTCGTCTTGTTCGACATTCTTTCGTTTGAACTTGACATACACACTCGGGTCTTTCGCTTGCCGGTACCCGAGCGCCACTTCGTGCGACGAGAGCGCCTTCTCGCACCGCGGACAGTAAGGCTGAATCTTAAAGCCCTTATAGATCAGGCCCGCATCGTGGAATTTCTTGAGCGCCCACCAGACCGATTCGATGTAATCGTTCGTGCAGGTGATGTATGGATCGTCCATGTTGACCCAATATCCCATTCGTTCGGTCAGCTCGCGCCAGCCGGCATCGCGCTCGATATTGCTATAGACTAACTCTTTGCACTTTGCGTTGAATTTGTCCACGCCATAAGCTTCGATCTCTTGCTTGTGACGAAACCCGAGCTCTTTCTCAATGGCGATTTCGACCGGCAGCCCGTGTGTATCCCATCCAGCCTTGCGCTCGACGCGATAGCCGCACATCGTCTTGTAGCGGCAGATCACATCCTTCAGCGCCCGTGAGAAGACGTGATGGATGCCCGGCGTGCCATTAACGGTGGGCGGGCCTTCGTAGAACGAGAAAACACGCTCCGCACTGCGCACCTCAACGGAGCGGCGGAAGATATTATTCTCTTTCCACGAGCGAAGCACCAAATGCTCGCGCTCATCGGGGGAAACGGATGTTCTTAATTCAGGATACATTGTTAGCAAAATACGGCTCATCGGTCAGATCCGACCGATCCGTCCGAGCTATCTTCCATGCCTATTCTTATTTCAGCCTTAACGAGCCTCATAAACCGTCGGACGGTCTCCGGCCTCACCTTCATCCTCTTTTGGCGTTCGGAGAAGAACGCGGGGATGCCTTGCAAGAATCCGGCGAGGCAGGCTTTGAGCGTGTGCGTGCGTAAGGCACGCTTAAGCATCCAAGCGCTGAGTCGCACCACATAACGCCACCAGCCGTGAGGAAACGGCAGAATAAGACCGGCAAACTGGCCGACGCTCTTGGCGTCCAATCGAACCCGGTGGGCTGTGGGAACATCAATGGTCGAAGAGCCGTGGTGCCGGATTGCCACCACCGGAGAGTACCAGCACTCCCATCCCGTTTCGAGCAACCGCCAGGCAATGGGAAATTCATCCCAGCTATAAAAGAACGAGTTGACGAAATACTCGCCGGGAGCGAACTTCGCGTCGTCCATTGCCTCCCGCCGGAAACACACCGCACAGCTCGCAAACTGCGCCGAGCGGAATTCCATGTTCCGAGTGCGTTCAGGATTCGCTTGATACATCCAAAGATTCAGCGTCTTCGGATCATCGGCATTGACGACGGTAAAACCAATCGCTCCCGCTTTCGGATGCTTCTCGAAGGCTGTTACAACATTCCGAAGATCGTCCTTGAATTGGAATGTGGCATCATCGTCGATGATGAACCAGAAGTCCCCGCTCGCCCGCTGAAGCAGAAGATTGCGCCCTTCGCACGAGCCAAGATTCCGGCCATTGAAGAGCGTCGTCACACGGTTATCGCGGACAGTCAGCTCACGAAGATACTCGATAGTGCCATCCGTCGAGCCATTATCCCCGATCAAAAGCTCGAAGTCAGGATAGTCCTGCATCAGGACAGACTCGACACACTCCCGCAAGTAGGCAAGCCGGTTGCGAGTGATGACGACAACACTGACACTGAGGGCCGGCATGGCTCGTCAGCGCAGGACGCTGAATTTGCGGCAGACGCTCCCCTGCTCCGTCTCGGCCTGAAGAAAGTAGATACCGCTCGCGAGCGGTGAACCGAGCCGAAGAATCTGAGGGCCGGTTGTTGCATCGCGATCGCGTGTGGCCGCAAGTTCGTGACCAAGCACGTCTAAGATACGAATTGTGAGACTGTGCATATTCGATGGCAATGCAACAGAAAGACTCACGAACGATTGACCCGCCTTCACATCGGTAATCTCAAGTGATGCGACCGGACTGGTCGGTAA
Organism: Candidatus Kapaibacterium sp.; assembly: GCA_017882165.1. GTDB lineage: Bacteria > Bacteroidota > Ignavibacteria > Palsa-1295 > Palsa-1295 > PALSA-1295. The sequence continues at coordinate 5,762 of JADGPZ010000072.1, read as the reverse complement.
GACGGCATTCTTAGTCTCATCATAGGGAATTGCATAGAGTTGATTTGCCGCCACATTGTAGAGCGTTCTGCTTCGTGTGTTCGGATACCGAATGACCAAGCTATCCGCTGCCGTGGCGCTTCCGAGTCCAAAGTGATACATGTTGGTATTTTGTGTACCTGTTGTGCCGCTGCCGCCACCCATGAGATCGCGATAAATGCGCATTCCATGCACATACATTGTGATCGAAGTCCCATACGCATCCATCGAGACCTTGTGCGCGGGATCGCCCTTGAGTCGAATCTCGATCCAATTCCCCGCATTCGCGATGTTATTCTGAAACAGCTTCACACCCTGACTCTTCTTGCCGCTCGCCGCGACAATATCCATACGACCATCGTGATTGAAGTCACCACGCGCTGCGGTCCACGAGCCGTGAATGAGCGAGCCGAGTTGCCAGGTCACGTCCTGGAGATGGAAGTTGCTGTCTGGCCCTTCGTTGATATACATCCGCGACGGCCGGTATTGCTCGATGAGCGGCAGTCCGACGGTATCTCCAACATCATTGTAAGAATACTGGCAGTGCCACAGGTCGAGATAGCCATCGTTGTTGAGATCGAGCCAGATAATACCTGCATTCATCTCGCGGAATTTCAGGCCCATCTGCTGGTGAACTTCCGTGAATTGGAAATCGGGACCGCCGCCATTCTGAAAAATGAGCGATGGATTCGAGTATTGCCCGCGCTCATCGGGGTGACCGAGATTTCCGACCGCGAGATCGGGCAGACCATCATTATTGAAATCCCCCCAGTCACAGCCGATCCCATGCCCGAAATAAGACGGGACAACCGTTGGAGTCCCTTCAACGCCCGTTCCGGCTCCAACCTCTTCGAACGTGCCATCCTGTAGATTGTGGAAAAGCAAATCGGGCGCAAGGCGGTACGTCGCTACAAAAATATCGGGCCAGCCATCGCGATCGAAATCACACGGCGCCGCGCCCCAGCAATCGTAGTAGGGATCCGGATCGCCATTAGTAATTTGCGCATCGTCGCTGACGTCTGTGAAGGTCCCGTCCTGATTATTGTGCCAGAGCTTTTGAGGATGATAGGTCTCGTTGCCTTGAGCGTCGACGGAGCGGCCATTGGAGAGATAGAGATCGAGCCAGCCATCATGATCGTAGTCGAACCAGATCGGTGTCACGGTCAGATACGGATTCGAGAGTTTAGATTGCGCAGTCACATCCGTGAATGTGCCATCGCCATTGTTCCGATAGAGCTTGTCGTTGGTCCCGCCGTTGATAGCGTAACAGTCAATCAAACCGTCGTTATCGAAATCGCCCCAGACCGTCGCCGACGCCTGAATATTTATCTTCGATGATACATCCTTGAATGTGCCATCGCCATTGTTCTGGAAAAACAACGAGCTAATTGCGATGTCATCCCAGCCATCGCCATTCCAATCCGCGACGCTGACGCGATCAGCTTGAATGTGCGAGCCACCCAATGTAAGTCCCACCTGGGTCGCAATATCCACAAGCGTCGGAGCTGGTGGCGCTTGGGAAGAATCCCCGGCGGGATAATCGTACTGCACTCCGAGCCGTACCATGTAATCACCGCTGGCCAACCACAAGACTCCGGGGATGTTCATAAAACTCGTGTTTGGCGTCCAGGGATCGTAGAGGAATGAGCTAACGGGCTTGGTCAGACCGCCCCGCGCGTACCCAAGCGCGGGACCATTGGTCCTAAGTCGATGCATGACAACGATGCGATCGTAGCCATCGCTTCGCACGTTTCGGTCGCTGATGTCGATCGTGTCCCAACCAGTCTTTCCCTTCGTGGTAAAGACGATCGGATCGGTCAGAAGATTGTGGTCCCAAACATAATGGCTGGGCGGAGTCAGTCCTTCCGAGGCATCGCCAGCGAGCCAGATCGTGTCCTCCACCTGAGTCAAGGTGTAGAGGTAAAGATAGAGTTTGATGACCTTGCATGGTCCTTTGGGTTGGAGCATCACGCTTTCTTCCCACAGCGGGTGGGCGGTCGTCGCAGCATCATGCCCGGAGTAGGTCCCGCCATCATGCTTAACGGTGCTGATCTGTGCATGTAACGAAGTGGCAACCAGCAGACTCAGCAGAAACGATAGTACAATTCGCATCGAGGACTCCAATCTAAATTCGATCAATTACTTGTAATGCCAGTTTCGCTCATGGCCACAGGTGGAACGCCACCCACTGAAGCAGTAGCATTTTCCCGGTCTCGCTCCAGCGATGCGACGAACGCGGAAAAACTCGAAAGCAGCGAGCGCATCCGCGCCAGCGTCACGTCATACTCCGTGCGAAGTGTGAGCTGTGCGCACTCCAAGCGCTCGTTCTCGATGCGAGTATCGTTCAATTTTCGCATCCGCTCGCTCTCAGCTTCGCGGAGTATCAGTTCGGCTTCGCGTTTCGCTTGCTCCTGCATCGTTACGGCGGTCTGCTGGGCGGCGGCAAGAGTCTTCTCGATCATCTGCTCGAGTGAGACGAAGTGATCGAGTTTCTCGCGGGTGGACATGAGTGCCTCTTCCAGCTCTCGCTTCTCGCTCGTCAGGGTCTCGACTTCGAGTGAGATTTGATCGAGAAACGCCTGGACCTCTTCGGGGTCGCAGCCGCGCATCTTTTGCTGAAATTCTTTCTTCTTTATTTCGAGGGCCGTGAGTCTCATGTGCGTTCTCCAAACAATGCACTACCAATACGGACGATGGTCGCTCCTTCTTCGATGGCAATCTCGAAATCATTCGACATCCCCATCGACAGTTCTGTAAAGCTCTTTAACTGCGGTTGCCGTTCCTGAATATCATCACGAAGTTCGCGCAGCCTGCGAAATTGCGGCCGCGTTCGCTCGGGATCTTCTTCCAGCGAAGCCATGCCCATGAGGCCGGACAGGATCAGATTTGGACACGTCCTCGCGATCTCCAAGGCCAGCGATTCGGTATTGGCCGGTTCTGCACCCTGCTTCTGTGCCTCACCACTGATGTTGACCTCGATCAGAATCTTGATCGTTCTGGTATTCTCCGCAGCTCTTTTCGAAAGCTCTCGGGCAGTGTCTATAGAATCAATAGATTCTATAGAATCTATGAACCCGGCGATGTACTTCGCCTTGTTCGACTGCAGGTGTCCGATGAAGTGCCAGCGGACATCCGGTGGGAGCGCATCCTTCTTTGCTAACAATTCCTGCACGCGGCTTTCGGCGAAATCACGGAGACCGAGATCGTAGAACGATCGAATCGCAGCCACACTTTGCATTTTGGAAACAGGCAAGAGCCGAACTTCCTCTGGCCTTCTCTTCGATCGTTCACATGCCGCGTGAATGCGCTCTTGAAGTTGGCGATGTCGCTCCGATATGCTGACTCCCATCATGGGAATCTAAAGAATCTCATAAAATCATGGTTCAGACAATTATCCCTTCGCCAATGCCTCGGCTCCGCCCGAAATCTCCAAAATCTCCTTCGTGATCGCGGCTTGACGCGCCTTGTTGTAGGAGAGCTGCAACGCGCTGATGAGGTCTTTCGCGTTGCGGGTGGCAGAGTCCATCGCAGTCATACGGGCGCCCTGCTCGGCCGCGTTGCTTTCGAGTAGCGAGCGCCAAAGCATCGACTCGAGATGCCGGGGTACAAGCACATCCAGGATCGAGATCGGGTCCGGCTCGAAGATATAATCGCGTTCGGCGCGACCTTTGCCTTCAACAAAGCTCGATGGATCGAGCACCGGCATGAGCCGTTCAGCAATCGGCTTTTGCGAAACGACGGAGCGAAATTCGTTGAAGATCAACTCGACGCGATCGGCCTCGGCCCGGTTGTAGAGATCGCTCACGAATTGCGTAATCGAGCGCGCCACATCGAATTCGAGTTTCGAGAAAATCCCAGGATACTTTCCGGCAAGTTTGTAACCACGCCGGGTAAAATAGTCTGTCGCTCGCCGGCCAATGGGCACGATGGCGAGTCGTCCCGTATCCTTGTGCGCCTGATACATATCGCGGATGCGCGCTTCGGTAAACTTGAGCAAGTTGGAGTTAAAGGGACCGGCCAAGCCACGATCGCTGCTGACGACGATCAGGATCACGCGTTCCTTCTCATCCGGCTTGCGCCCGAAAAGCAGCGGCGAGCGAGCGGTCTCCAGCGAGGCGCTGTGCAACAACTCCTTGAGCAAATGTTCGAGCGCACGCGCATACGGCCGCGCAGCATGCATCGAGTCTTGCGCGCGGCGCAGTTTGGCCGCGGCGACCATCTTCATCGCCTGCGTGATTTTCGCGGTGGACTTAACACCGGCAATGCGCCGGCGGATGTCGCGTAGTGTCGCCATTATCTATCTGGTGCTTTGTACAAAATTGAGCATCGCGGGCGGCAGATCGGTCGGGATGCCATCGGAGTATTCACCGCGAACGTTCGAATAGACCTCCCGGTAGCCACCCCGGCCAACGTAATAAGCCGAATATCGGCCGCCTTCGAGCGTGACGAACAAAAATATCGCGGTTTGGTATCCCTTCAAGCGGCCCTCGATGACCCAAAGTTGGTATTTTCGGTCTGGGCTGTAGGTTTGGTATTTTTGGTCTGGGTTGTCGGTTGAAAAGCCATTCTCAATCCGGTCCGGTTCACCATAGAGGAGAAGTACCCTGCCCATGTCAGTAGCGACCCCCAGATGCTTTTCAGTACCATATTGCTCGTTGGCCTTCCGGATGCGCCGTTCGTACTCCTCTCGCGCCTCATTGCGGTTGGAACCGGTAACGTTTCGTTGCCGCCAAAAGCGGTCGAGCCACGCATCCAATTCAGCCTCCGAGCTTGACTGGAGGTCTTCCAATTGCTGTGAGGTGGCGATATACTTGAGCGCCGCCTGAAGCGTATCCTTCCGAGTGGGAACGTGAAGCCCCTCATGCAAAAGGTTGAACGCCAGTCCAAGCTCGACTCCTGCCCATGCTTCGAACGTCCCCCCAGCGAATGGCAACCGCCGGATTTCTGCCGCTAAACGGCCCTCCAGCATCCCGCTGCGGGCCGCGATCGCGCCACGAAGTCCGGTCTGGAAGGCGTCGCTGTCATGGCCGTTATCGAGCACGAGCAACGCGACGTCCCCATAGAATCCATGCGTCCGATCACTTTCGGCGATGGGAAATCTCAGCCCGAGTGTGAGTCCCGCTGTGGCAGGTTCGGAGAAGCCGTAGTGGAAACCCGCCGTAAGATCGAGCGCACTGGTGCGTGCAAAAAAATCGGCATTGGCCGTTGCCTGAAAGGGTGACGTGCTCCCCTGCCTAAAAAAACCAGAGCCACCGGTAATGACAGCGTCGATGGTTCGTTCACGCGCGGGAGGGTCGAATAGCGACACACTCGCTGCGACGGACGCAGATCGCACGAGCGAATCCGCTCGGAGGCTGTCTGGCACTTGAGCGTGCAACGCGGTTGCGAAAAGCAGCACGGTACCCGCAACGGTACCCACAGGGAACAAAACGCGAACCGCGTTGTGGATCATTACGAGTCTAACACACGAACCGAGAAATCGGAGCGCGAATGAACGCGAACTCAGATTACTTGAAGCTCGCGGAAAAATCGCCGATCGTCTTCTTGAGTTGCTCGGTGATCTCGGGTGTCAGCTCCTTTTTATCCGCAATGGCCGCCAGCAAGTCTGCATGCTTGACGCGCATTGATTCGAGCAAGGAAAGCTCAAACCGGCGGACGTTCTCGACCGCGAGTGTATCTAAGAATCCTTGCGTGCCGGCAAAAAGAGAAACGACCTGTTCTTCGATGGGCACCGGCTGATACTG
>JADGPZ010000174.1 GCA_017882165.1 Candidatus Kapaibacterium sp. | reverse complement strand
TGATCGTCTCGCTGTTGATGAGGCGAATGACGTCGTTAGTGACGAACTTCGCTCGGCTGTATGGAAAGTTTGTTGAGCCGGTTATCCCGATGGCAAAGACAGAATCGCCCGGAAACGGCTCGCCAACTACCATGTGCGAATAGGAGAGGTCAACGTCCAACCGTCGTGTGATTGCGCTCGATGCGTCAATGGTATACGAGAAGACCGAGAGCGGTGTCAGTGAGGGTTTGCCGAGGCTCATCGGCATGTCCCCGATACCGGCGGAGAACCCGAGTCCGACGGCTTTCCACGGCATAGGAGTCAGGAGAAAATCGGCGTGCCGTTGCTCCTCGGTGAGTCGTTCGGCAGCCTTGATCGAGTCCTGCCGAGCCTGTTCCCGAATCTTAGCCATCATTTCGTCCTGCTCTTTGGCTGCCGCTTTCGCCGAGTCCAGACGATGTTGTTCGGCCTCCTTCGCCAGTTGGGCCTCTTGCTGCTTCCGCATTTCCGCAGTGCGGCGGCGCTCGGCGGTCAACACGGAATCCGGCGAAGCACCGCCAGCCGGTTGCTCGCGCTGAGCATAAACGCTTGTCGCTGTAAGCAGGAGCGTAGCCGCGACGAGGAGCAAGAGGATGGTAGCGACCGAATGAGGAATAGAGATATTGAAGAATCGCAAGGCGTTTTCGAATGTCTGTTTGGTAATGACCGAAAGCTCCACACCCTTGATCTCCGCGACTTTGCGCGCGACCAACCCGACCATCGCCGGAGTGTTCCGCGTGCCGCGATTGGGGTGTGGCGTCAGGTATGGTGCATCGGTTTCAAGAAGGAGCCGGTCGAGCGGTGTTTCACGAACCACATCGTCCAGAGTGCTCTTCTTGAACGTTATGTTTCCTGTAAAGCTCACATAAAAGCCGAGTTCAATCGCCTCCCGCATACGCTGCACGTTTGATGAAAAACAGTGAAACTGACCGCGCGGCACATTCGGAGAAAGGTCCTTGTAATGTTCCTTCACGATGGCGAATACATCATCGTCTGACTCCCGGGTATGTACGACGATAGGCTTCCGAAGTTCCTGAGCCAGCGCGATCTGCTCCGAGAACGCCCTCCGCTGCACATCCCGAGGCGAAAAGTCATAGTGATAATCCAGCCCGATTTCGCCGATCGCCACGATTTTCGGGTTCAAAGAGCATTCCTGACGGACTCGATCCCGCACGTTATCCGACCATTCTGTCGCACTATGCGGATGGATTCCTAAAGCGCCAAAGACATTGGCTTCACTGCTAACAAGATTGAGTGTACCCTCGAAGCTCGCCAAATCGGTTGCCGGAGCAAGTATGTGCGTCACGCCAGAGGCCATAGCCTCGCCAAGCACCACATCCAGATCTGGCGCAAACGCCTTATCCTGCAAGTGGCAGTGGGTATCGAAGAGCGTCGGTGCTGGCATGGCTGGATAACCCTCGATTGCGATAATTCGCTTCCTCCACCTTCACCTCACCCGTTCGCCGGTTCGGCATGAATGACAACCCGTGTCAACTCCGGAAACTTCACCTTGAGCGCCTGCTCGACTTGGGTTGCAATGTCATGCGCCTGAGCCAGTGAGAGATCGGGTGCGACGAGGGCCGTCAGCACCAGCTTTTGCATTGCGCCATCGGCATCGCGATAGACATGAATATCCCGCAGGCCGCGTACGCCTTGCGCCGCCGCCGTTGCACTTGCCGCAATCTCTGTCAGGCGTTGTTGAGCGCCCACGCTCAGAGCGCCCACGCCCGCCGCAATGTCTTCGACGCGCGGTAGCCTCAAGTCGCTTCGCTGCTCTTCGAGGTGCACGGCGATAGGTCCGATTTGCGGAAGCTCCTCGCGAATGTGTTTTTCAATTTTTTCCGAAAGAGAATGGGCCTCTTCTAACGCCACACCGGGTGGAAATTCGAGGTGATAGTCGAGAGCGACCTTGCCGTCCGCTGTTTCGAATAGCTCGATGTTATGCGGTTGCAACCCATACTGCGCCACGATGAGCCGGAGCGATTCGAATGGCGCTTCGGATTCCGTCCGCACCGGCCGCCAATGCACCGTCACTTCTGCCAATGCGAATTCCGCAAGGATCGCCTGTTCGACATCCTGCAAAACGCGTTCGATGGCCGCGTAGGGCAGCACGCGGCTGACCTGAATGCTGACTTCCACGAACAGTGTCGGCCCCGCCTGCCGAATTCTGAGTCGTGCGATGCTTTCAACGCCCGGCACTTTGCCGACAAGAGCGAGCAGGCGGTCCGCATCGTTGCGAGATGTGAAGCGATCGGTGAGGCCGTCCAAGGATCGACGGAGCATTCGAATGGCAAGCGATGCAACGAACACAGCAAGTACGATTGCCGCGATGTCATCTGCAACGGGGAGCCCGGCGTAGCGCACCAGCACGAGTCCAACGATGGCGACGAACGCGCTGAGTGAATCGCTCAGGAAGTGAAGGGCGCTGGATTCAAGCGCATGAGAATGGTGCTCACGAGCGGCGGCGTGCATGAGTCGCGAGCGCCAGAGATCGAGTCCGATGGAAACCACCAGAACCACGAAGCTCCAAATGGTAACGTCGATCTCTCGTATCTGACCGCCGATCAGATGCGTAAGCGCCTGCCATGCAATCCAGAGGGTCACAGCGAGGAGCAAGACACTTTCACCAAGTGCAGCGACACTCTCGAACTTCCCGTGGCCGTATGGATGGTCTTCGTCCGGCGGAGTGGAGCTAACGCGAACGGCAAGCAGCGTAATGACCACTGAGGCCATGTCGATGCCGGACTCTGCTGCCAGCGAAAGGATTGCAAGCGAGCCGGTTGCGAGGCCGACTGCTAACTTTGCCATGACGAGGAACAGCGTGACGAACAGCGATACCAAAGCAACGTGCAGCTTCTGCGCGGGCCGAGGCACGCGTCCACGCTGGCCGCTCGGAATCGTCTCACGAGTGATCGCCGCCGGCGTTTCGTCGTTGTGTGAATGCGGTGTGTTCACCTGCGTGTGAGAGAGCGAGGAATGTGAATCACTGCGAAGAAGCATCGAAGCAGCTTACTTCGTCCTTCATCATTCCTCATTCAAAATTACTTTTGTGCCCGAGGGGAGACTCGAACTCCCACATCCTCACGAATACGGCGCCCTGAACACCGCGTGTCTACCAATTTCACCACTCGGGCCTCTTCCAATACTGACAGGGCACGTCTAACAGCCGCCTTCTTGCGCCTGTTCCATCGCGTCACTTTATGGACGCATCGATTACATTCACGACGTTCATCGCCTTCTGAAGTCCAACTTCAACGATCTGAGTACAAGCCGCAGCCGCCTGATCGACCATCTCCGAAGCTCGCTTCGTCTCATCCGCCTTGAACTTCGAAAGCACATGCCGCACTTGCTCACCTTTCCGGAATTCACCGCCGATGCCACACCGCAAGCGAGCAAAGACCTCCGTGCCAAGCTCGTAGATGATAGAGGAAAGTCCATTGTGACCGCCATCCGAGCCTTGTAATCGCAGCCGCAAAGTGCCGAGCGGCAGCGCAATGTCATCTGCGATCACAACCACCTGGGTGAGATCACACTTGTAGAACTGCATCGCATCTCGCACGGCACGACCGGAGAGATTCATGTACGTTGTTGGCTTGACGAGCAGCACATCCTCGCTGCCATGAACGCCTTTGGCTACGCCCTTCGCGACGTAGTAATCGCCCTTGCCGGCTCGCCAGCCGGTCGATCGCGTCAGCTCTTGCTCGACGCGATCGACGACCTCGAAGCCAATGTTATGCCGCGTCTCGGCATACTCGCGGCCAATGTTACCCAGACCAGCGAAAAGCCACATAGGAAAGTGCTGATGTACTGCGGTGCTGAAGTGCTGACAACATGCAAAAGCACTTCAGCACTTTTAGCACTTGAGCAGTTACTTCTTCTCTGCCGCTCCTTCTTCCTCTTCCTTCTTACCCTTCGCCTTGATCTGCTCTGGCTCAGCGACCACAGCTTCCGTCGTGGCGACGACTTCCTCAGCAGCCTTCGGAGGTACAACCGCCGCGATGACCGCGTTCTGATTGCCCGCGATGGTGTAACCGGGATGCGAAGGCAGATCGCCGACGTGCTTGGCGTGTCCGATCTTCAAATCGGTGACGTCGACATCAATATGCTCCGGAATCGAATCCGGCAGCACTTCGATGCTTAACTTATGAAGCACGAAATTCAGAATACCGCCATCTTTGATTCCTGCCGCGGTGCCGACCAACTTGACCGGTACATCAACCTTGATCTTCTCGCCCGCGTGGATAAGAATCATGTCGATGTGCGACACCCGGTCCGTGACCGGATGAAACTGCACCGCACGAAGGAGGCAGCGCGTGGGTGTGCCATCGAGGTTGAGACTGACGGTGTGCGTCTCGTTCGTGTAGATGAGCGGACGGAGATCGAGCTCCTTCACATGGAAGGGGATGCTCGGCTCTCCGTGGCCATACACGACGCCGGGGACCCGGCCTTTTGCGCGAAGTTGTAATGCGGTTGAACCGCCAAGTTTCGTACGCTTTTCAGCGTTAAGTATGATTTCTGACATGGTCTTCTACAGCCGCCGCACACTTACGTTAGGGTTTGTAGTGGCGCTGAGATCACCCATGATCTCACGTTTCCGCGCCTTCTCCCCCAAGCAGTGCCCAACAGCGCTGGTGGAAATGATGCCCGGCAGATCGCTCCGCCAGACTTTTGAATTGCGCCCGAATAGCAATTTCGAAGCCGGATTAGTTCAGCTTTCCGAATACCTGCACCGCTTTCCATGGCAAAACTTCTGCTCGTTACAGCGCGCGAGCGTTTGTGCTTCATGAACAATGGCGATTCCAATTCATTTTCGCACATTGCTCCCTGACAGCGCAAATCATTTTGATTTCCGATTTTTGTTTGGAGTTCATGAACTGGCTGCGGTGTGACAAGTCTTCCAAAAGACAATTGGTGCCCATAGTATTCCTACCAATATAACTCCAAAACCGGCGAGTTGTTACACGACATTTGATGATTTTTCGAATGTCATCCCCGCGAAAGCGGGGATCCAGATCCCGACCTTTCATTTGAGCCGAACCTGGATTCCCGGCTCGCGCCGACGCTTGCGCGAGAATGACGCCCTTCTTCATCCCAAACATCCCATCAATCCCACAAATCCCAGTGGCACTCCGATTTGCCCTCCGCCACCGGGCACTATCCCACCCGGCTCGCACTTTCAATGGCATCATGCTGCCGCAGCGAATCATTACACGCACCCGGTACCACGGATGATCACGAAGGATGACATCCTCTTCGAAGTCGAAACGCCGCTCGGGTTTAAGGTCCGAGTGACCAAAGACTATTGGCACTTGATTACAACTCAAAAGCACCCAGTCATGGCAGGGAACGAGGACCTTGTCCGCACGACCATCGAGGACCCCGACGAAATACGCCGGAGCAAGAGCGACCCCTCGGTGTATCTTTTTTATCGGAACGCGCGTTCGAAACGATGGGTATGCGCGGTGACAAAAGAGATGGCGGGAAACGTGGGCGCGAGCCAGGGTTTTCTGATTACGGCCTACATCACCGAAGCGATCAAAGAAGGAGAACGAATATGGACCAGATAAAAGTGTATTACGATGAGACCGGCAAGACGCTGACCGTTTGGTTCGGCGATCCTGCCGAAGAGTCCGTCGCCGAAGAAATCGGTGATGAGATCATCGTGATGAAGTCCGGCAGCGGCAAGATCCTCGGCTTCGAGAAGCTGAACGTCCACTACCCGCACCCCAGTCAGGTACGCGTGGCATTCGAGCACGCCCGGTAAGGCTAATCGCATCATGATTTTGAAGCGACTCATTGTACTCACCGTCTTCGCCGCGCTGGCCTTCGGGCTTGGCGGGGAAGCACACGCGCAGTGGGTGCAGACCAATGGGCCGTATGGTGGTTCCGTTTCGTGTTTTGCCGTGAGCGGCACGAATTCATCGTCGCCGATGCTCTTTGCAGGGACAAACGACGGCGTTTTTCTGACGACAAATAACGGCGAGAGATGGAATGCAGTGAGTACCGGCTTGCCACAATCTGGTGTCAGAGCCATCGCGGTGATCGGAACGAATCTATTTGCTGCGGCCGACGATAGCGGCGTTTACCTCTCGACGAATAATGGGGCAACCTGGACGGCGACTGACATGACGGTTCTTAGAACTCAAATTTATATCACCACATTGACCGTTAGCGGCACCGATCTGTTTGCCGGGACATACTGCGGCGGTGTTTTTCTCACAAC
>JADGPZ010000013.1 GCA_017882165.1 Candidatus Kapaibacterium sp. | reverse complement strand
CTGATTTTTGAGCAGGCAAAAGAATATGTTATTAAGAATAATATTGACAACATAAAATTTCTAGGCTTTGTCTCAGACAACGATTTGCCAGATTTATACTCTTTCTTTTTGGACGCCCTGTATTAAGGCCCGAATTTTTGTATCCTGTTATTTGCCGCATCCGCGACAAATATGTTTCCAGAACTATCAACCGCAATTCAAGGCAGATGTTGCCTGCCTTGAAAAGTGGCTTGATGCCGAGATCGATGATGGACTCGACTTGTCGACATGGTTGAATGCTAATCTTAGAGCCGAGCCCAAGGTCACTTATGACGCATCAGATGCGCGGACACTTGTCCTGACCGTAATCGATAAGGGTCGCCAAATTGCATTCAAAGGTAAGGGATTTAATACCGACAAGGAGCCCGATCGTAAGTTGGCAGCCTATACCAATCTCCTCTCGAAGAGACAGGATGGTCCGAAAAGTGACCACAATCTTGCTGTTCGTATGTCAACGCGTACGCGGTACGAGAAACAAGATCCGGTTCTTACCCTCGGCACGATAGTGCGTGAAAACGACGGCTCGTATTGGGTGTGTGTTCAGCCGTTGTGTGATAGCGTCCGACTCAAAGGCAAGACTTTTTCGTTTCCTTTCTTGCTTCTTAGCACAACAAAGAAAGACGATCACATTGGTTTTGTAATCGAAGATGGAACGACCAAGGAGCTGAGTCTTATTGCCAAACCATCCAGTTCAAGCTTGAGGCAGTTTGGCCCAATCGAAGAGAATGAAGTGAGGTGCAAACGAGACGGCGAGAGCTGGTATTTCTTAGATTCCCAGAATAACCGATTGTGGTGGATTGCTGAACTTAAGCCAGACCACGCTCAACGAGTCGCCTACGAGTATAGCCAGAAAATTTCAAGGGTTGGTCTTACTGAGTCTGAATGGCTTCGCCGATGGGCGGGAAGGGGCTTTGGAGATTGAGAATGATTCGGACCATCTCAGCGGATGCGCTTCTTGCTGATCCCAATTGACACGCCCAGACGATCTCCGACCGCCAACCCAACCTTCTAAGCTTTTCGATATTCATGCGGTCTCTTGCCACGTTCGCAGTGAGCTTTGCGCGCCAGAACTTGCGATTCGTTGAAGGAAGCTTCACCAACTTGCATTTCGGATGTTGATGCCAAAAACATCCGTTGACGAAAATCACTGTTTTGTATTTGGGAAGTACGATGTCGGGTTTACCGGGAAGCTTCTTGTCATGGAGTCGGAACCTGTAACCTCTTCGATGTAATTCTCGGCGGACAAGTAATTCCGGCTTCGTATTCTTTGAACGAATGCCGGACATCATCCGGCTGCGTTGACTCTTGCTAACGATGTCCATAATCTATCGAGAATTCCATTCTCATGAAAAACTGGACGCCATATCGGTATGGTTCGGGGATCGCCCAACAACGTTCGTAACTTGTTAGCAATTATTTGAGTGATTCGGGAGCGATCCAGTGGGGCCAATGGGTTTCATTAGTACACGAAACGTTTACTATCCAAAAACCAACACCAATGACAACAACCCTTCAAACCCCGACCGATTCCCTCAGCAACGATGAGACGATCAACGGTGACGTCTCGACCGAAGAGAACCAGGAGTCACTTTCGATTCTGAGATCAAAAGGATTGATCCAGCGACACGTGGACTCTTACCGATCGCTTGCAATGGCCCGAAGCGCATGTTACGAGCATAGCGTCAAGCCGCGCCGGATCATCATGGGCGATTGTCCGTGGCATTGGGTCGTGTCTCCCGCCGATGCGGAACGGCTCCTCAGGGCGGGATACGAACTCGCCGTATGAAGCCGACTCCCAAAACTCGGACAAAGACTCTAACCCTGGCCGCGCGGCTCGATCGGGTGCGTCGTCGTGCCAAACTCACGGAGTACGGGTTCGCAAGGGTACTCGGCATGAGCCAACAGCAATACTACAACATGAAGGCGAACGGCCAGCGAGTGACCAAAGCATGGGACATCGCGCTCAAAGCAATGGAGAAATTCGGGTTGGACTTTCTTACCGTGTCATAATTTGAATTTCGCGAAGCGAACACAATCGCCTGTCAGGTTCTCTTAAATTAACCCTACCTAATGAAACCTCGTTTCCCGCGCGCCGTGTTAGCAGCACGAATTCGTTCTTTTTACTCTAAACATTATTTGAAAGGGATTACAGATGAACCCGTTGCGCAACTTATTCGATAGACTTATTGGACAGTACACACAGACACCCACGCCTACTACCCAAGCTGCGATTGATATGCGAGAGCAGCTCTTCGACGAATTCGTTAATGCCATCTTGGCTTTGGCGAGAGGCGATACGGATCGAAATATCAGGGATCTTCATGCCTCGAAGCAAGACAAACTTTCAGATAGGCAAATTTACGAGGCTTACGAGAGACATCGTAAGACGCTCGCGCCTTAGAGTCAGGCCAGCGGCCCGGTAAATTAACCGGGCCGCTTTGTGTTATAGTACCGCGTCCCAATCCCCAATCGACCTCGACAACCCTTCGGCCATCTCCGGAGCGCATAGGAGCGCCTGGTGAAGGCGCATGAAATTGTAATGGCAGAAATGCAAGGAGCAAGCCGTTACGAGGTTGTCGAGATTCTTGCTGATGGCATTCGTTAACCGGGTAAATCGCCTCATGCTCATTCGCATGGTAAGATTCTGCCTCTCAACCGCATGGTAAGATTCTGCCTCTCAACGTAGCTGGTCGAGATAAACCTGGCGGTCCGGGTCGCCGATCACTGGTCGTATGGTTACTGACACGAGTTGGGGCGGGCTGTACCGATGCTATCCCTTGACCTCGGGGCAATGCACTGAACTGCACTACGAGACCATCCGTGTCAAGAATTGCATGAACTGGTCAGTCTGAGTTAGCAGTACGTATGCCAATCTAACCTCTTCGGTGCGCCAGTCCTTGCGTCGCTTCGATGGTTTGATCCTGCCATGTGCGATTCTGTTTCTGTAAGCCTCTTTAACATTCCAGAGATGATTGTTTGCTTCGCTTAGACCTTCGTTAATGGCCTTCTGTCTCGACGTGGAGCGAGGGCGAATTTTGAGCTCTGCCGTAATCATATCCGCAAGGTTCTGCCAGCCTAAGTCGGCAATTCGTTTGCCTTTTGGTGGCGTCAGTCCCACACGTCTGGCCAGCCGCCGGGCGGCATTCTCCATGATGATAGAGACGTAGTAAGCGGACGCGCCATACCGTCCGAAGGCGAAGCAATTACCTGCTTCTCGAATGTCATCGGCGAGATCGGGAAATTTTTTCTGAACATCGGGCCCGAAATACATGCGCTGATTGCAATTCCGCGCTTCGGATTGCTCTAAGGCAACGAAAGTGTAAAGGCGCAGGTCCTCATGGATTCTGCGAATAATATCCTCACAAATCTCTCGTTGGTTACGTCTGAGCCATGTGGCATTGTACTCCGGGATTGCGGGATCACCGAGGCTAAGATAATGTCGCATTCCAGTGATTGTAGAGGGAAGGTAGAGCTTCCCGAGCTTTTTGGTAGATGCCTTAAAATAGTCGCTTAGCTGAAGCGGCGTTTCCGCGTTCCAGTCGTTAGTGTTGGCAAGGTTCGTAAGGTGCTCGTTCAGCCGAACGACCTCAATGATATTGCAGTCAAAAAGCATTTCAAGCAAGGTTAATGATCTCACCGCAAAAATAGGGTTTCCACGCAACGTTAGCACAGAATGCCGGAAATGCCACTCTTCGGATATGGATAAGTGGTGCATACTTGTTTTATGATTTGTAAGGAGCGGAACGCACGTTCAGGGTGGATCGGACGGAAAACACGAACGGCGCAACGGGCGTTAGCGACGACGAACTTGAAATTAGGACACTACGACTTTCTCTCCTCCGAACCCGCCAGCCCGAACAAGAAAACACGGCCCCGGCTGAAATCGTGATTTGCGGGCAGCGGTCAAATCCTCTCCCATTCTTCTTTTCTTTTCTCTTTTTGTCAATCTCTCTGAACCCCGAACTTCGCTGACGCCTTGCCGTTACGCTCAACGAGCGTCATAGTCTGCCTGAGTCCCACCGGTTAATCTGCTCCTTCATTGAAGGTCTGACCTTCTTTTGAAGGACTACATCTTATCACATCACCACCGGCGAATGAAACTCACCCTGAAGCACCTGAGCGATCTGAAGCCCGCTCGTTCGAATCCGCGAGAGATCACAATCCAAAATCTCGAACATCTCAAGTCCTCGATCCATGAGTTCGGGGACATCTCGGGGATCGTCTTTAACAAGCGATTCGGAGAGTTGGTCTGCGGTCACGAACGAGTGCTTGCACTCAAAGAACAGTATGGCAATCTCTCGATCAAGGACGGGCGGATCGAACTCCCGAACGGGGAGTCGTTTCCCGTTCGTATCGTGGATTGGGATAAAGAGACGCAACATGCGGCCATGCTCGCGGCCAACAGTCCGACGACTCAGGGCACATTCACCACCGGCATCGGCTCGCTCCTGAGTGATCTTGAGAAGCAAATCCCGAACGTGTACGAGGCCCTTGGATTCGGCTCGCTGAAACCCCGAGACATCACAAGCCCAGAATCATGGAGTGCCGATCATGACAGTGGGTCCGCCCCATGGGACGATTCCCCGAAAGCTCGTGAAGGTAAGGCACTCCCGGAGTCGATCGCGGATGATGTAAAACTCGAAGCCCGATTCGACATCCGAGTGCCCGACAAGCTGGCAAAGAAGGCGAACAAGCTCCTTCTCGATCTGATGAAGCAACTGCCCGGTGCGACCATCAAGCGATTAGACTAAGGAGACGACCCAATGAGTACACCTGTTACAGTTGTTTCCACCTTCAGCGGTTGCGGCGGATCATCCCTCGGATACAAACAAGCGGGACTGAAGGTCCTGCTTGCCGTGGAGTTCGATCCGCACGCGTGCGAGACCTACCTCCTGAACTTCCCCGATACGCCACTGATCGAAGGTGACATTCATCAGGTCAAGGGCAAGGACATTCTACGGACAACAGGACTCGCGAAAGGCGAACTCGACATCCTGGACGGTTCGCCTCCCTGTCAGGGGTTCTCGGTCGCCGGACTCCGCCGAATGCAGGACGAGCGGAATAATCTGTTCACCGAGTACGTCCGGTTGGCTCGCTCGCTCAAACCGAAGGTTCTCGTAATGGAGAATGTCCCCGGTCTTGTCTCGGGCAAGATGAAGCTCCTGTTCGTGGAGATGCTCCGCGAACTCAAGGCGTCGGGATACGATGTGACGGCCCGCGTCCTGAACGCCATGTACTTCGGCGTCCCGCAGTCCCGGCGCCGTGTGATCTTTATAGGGACTCGGAAGGACCTGAAGACCCAACCCACCCATCCGGTCGGTACGGATCGAGTGATCCCGTTTGCCGAGGCGGTCCGTGGTTTGCCGGTCGAGACAAAGAGTAACATCAAGGGACTGGCCCTTGAGATATGGAAGAAGACGCGACCGGGACGGCCGTTCTCGGACAACCACCCGAAGGGACACTGGTTCAACTCGATCAAGGTCAACCCGAGACGACCGGCTCCGACGATCACCAAGACGATCTTCTTCGGACAGGCCGGTATCTATCACTATCAGTATCCACGGTTGCTCTCCATCCCGGAGCTCAAGCGCGTGTCGTCCTTCCCGGACGAATTTATCATCCACGGAAAATTCTCGGAGCAATGGGCGCGAATCGGTAATGCCGTCCCACCACTCTTCATGGAGAAGATCGCGCGTCACATTCGGGAGACGATCCTTGAGGCATGACGATCCGCCGAGGGACGCCGGCAGCCGGATGGTCGGCCATGATGCGTCCCCGCTAAGTTTGACGTATCTGTTTAGGCGGGATGTAACACTGTTCGATCGGACAAAGAAGAGAGAGTAAGAAAGAGGATGAATCGGGAAAGGGATCGATACAGTGAATCATCAAGAACAGATCGGATCGAAAAATGAAAGAGAGACAGCACGCTTGATCGTATCGCGATCGTGATTCGGGCAATCAAGTGGGCGAAGAAGTTTCGGGAGGTTAGGCTCGTCGGATAAATCCGGGAAACCAGTTGACACTCTGGTCCGGTGCGCGAAGCAAGAGAAGAGGCGAGCATTAGGGGGCGCACCCAGCGGCGACCAAACCGCTATAGCCACGGAGCTTGGAAGGGATCGAAAACCGGAGGGGTCCGGCGGACCCTTCGCGCAAAAGTGCTTGGTGCGTCCGATCGGTTCGGAAGGCTCGGGAAGCCGACCGCAAGAAACGGCTCGATCAGACACGATTGCTTCAAAACGAAGTGACTTTGAAAGTTTGGACGGAAAACAGGCCCCATAACTCATCCACGTTGAGCGATCGGCTCACGGGACGATAAGAACGCCAGGCCATGCCGCCCGGGCTCAACGTGGGCGAGTTATGGAGCCTTCTGGCAAGAACGGTCTTACCAGCTTTGCCCTGAATTTTGACACCGGACACAACCGATCAAGCAAGTGAAGACAAAGACAAGGAAGAACAAAAGCCCGAAGAACCGTCAGAGTCGAACCGATTGGGAAGCGAACCATGCGAGGATCAGAGACGCCATGCTCGCCCTCATCGATCGTGACAAAGGACGCATCCCGTCTCAGGACGAAATCGCTGAGAAGTCAGGCCTTTCACGGGCCACGGTCCAACGCCACATGAAGGACATGGAGCTCACGCAGATCGCCAGGCCGTTTCGGGTCCTTGCGGACACCGTGCTCCTCGGTCTCGCGAACAAGGCCGTCCGAGGAGACTCGAACGCGGCCAAGCTCTACTTCAAGTTAACATTCGGGAAGGACGCACCGGACGATCCAAAGCCCGGATAAACTCCGAAAGAGGAAGGCATAACCGCTTTCTGTGCTAAACGAGGAAGCAATGTGGAAGGCAAAAGGAAGGCATCCGGAGCCATTTTACACACCGATCGTTAGCAATCGGTTGCGATAGGAAGGCACGATCGTTGGAAACCAAGGACTTGTGGCCTACGAGGGAAGTTAGGCACAGAGTCCTCTGGGCTTTCTCCTGAAAGCATATCGCCTCTCGCGGCAGGTGCGTCGGATTAACGACTGATTGCGTCGCATTAGGTTGAGTTCGATCGTTGGAAACCAAGAGCATGTGTGCTTAATCCAGGTTCCGTCCTAAGCGTCCTTCGTGGGCTTGCGCCCTATTCCTTCACCAACTCCATCGTCCGCACTTCGCCCGTGCCGAGTGTGACATGAACGAAATAGACGCCCGCAGGCAGAGCGCCCACATCCATGCTCGCCGTGCGGGATTCGTGCACGTCCAACGCCGCGACCGCGCTGCCCAATACATCGAAGAGCACCACCCGCAACATGCTGACCGGTGATCTTACCGTAAGCGTCGCGCGCGCAAGGGAAATAGAAAGCTCGCAGGGAGGTGGCACGGGGTTTTCCTCCACGCCCGATGGTGGATCAATACTCTCCCAAAGGCCATCATTCACCTTCCCCCCCCCCTGTTGGCTGTACAATTTGCCTGCAATAGTCACACCTTTACCACGATAGAATTTACAGACTGCAACGTTAGAGTTCCAAAACGGACTTCCATTGTCAAGAACCCACGTAACTCCAGAATCCAGCGAGTAGTAAATCCCGGAATCGGACTGGACAAGCAGCTTCGAAAGATCGCCGCGAATGACGCCGGTTAGGATTATTGCCCACGTAAGATGGCCAGTATCAGCACCAAAAGTGGAGATCATTCCCCAAGTATCTCCGCTATCGATACTTCTGAAGATACCAAAGCCCGCCGCATAGCAAATGGAGCTGTTCGGAATGGCCAACGGCTGGTCACCTGCATTGACCCAACTCTTACCTCGCCTCCACGTTAATCCGCCATCTGAAGTTATGAAGAACGATCCCTGATGGCCAGTATCCCCAGTCATCGCAATCCCATCTTGACCGGAAGAGAATGAAAATCCGACGGCATACGTAAACGGCAGGTCATGCCAGGTATTGCCATCGTCATCGGAATACTTCGTGCTCGAATCCAATCCCAAGAACAAACGGTGCGAAGAGGACGAGTACCCGATGCTAAGTCCGAATCCCATCGCGCCAGAGAGAGCGGTCCACGTGCTCCCTCCGTCGGTTGTGCGATAGCACGCGGGCCAAGCCGGACTATACCAACAGGCCGCCCAACCGGTAAGAGAATCCTTAAAAACAATATCGTCAATGAATGGAAAAATCAAGCATTTCGACCACGTTGATCCTCCATCCGTCGTTTTCCAAATACCATTCGCGCCAACGAATCCGATGCGGACCGGGCCGGGAAGGTCAACAAAATACACCACAGAAACGCTTTCGCCGCCCAAATCGGATATTTTTTTCCACTGCGCCGAAGAAGGCTGCGCCATAAAGGCGCAGCCCGCGATTGCAAGAGAAATGACCGCTCGCAACTGCATGTTAGTTGGTCACGGAATAGTTGAGTGTCTGCGAGAGTATACCAGCGGAAACGTGAATGAAATACGTACCGGGGTTCGCTGGCGCCGGAATTTGAACGCGGTCCCAGGAAGATCCATCGGACGTGATCGAGACCGCGCTTCCGATCTGGTTACCCATAACATCGAACACCGCCGCCGTTACAGTCTGACCGGCATGGCAATAGCTCAGAAGAATAGAAACGTTGCTTGCGCTAGCAACCGATGGATTTGGATACGGACCGAGGACCTGAAGGCAGCCGGTACTATCGGGAGCGATAACACCCGCGCTTCCAATGGCGATCGCAGTATCGGCAGAACTCGGGTACGAATCGTACATCACCTCTCGCGCGAACTCGACGCCGGAATCCGCTGGAAGTCCCACGATGTTGGCTCTCACTCGGAGCATGACCGTATCGGGCTTATTATCGGCATGCACGATATGGACCGTTGTGGGCGAGATGAAGATGCTATCATAAGGATCGTACCGCATCTGTTCGATGGTATCCACATGCCCGCTCTGGTGGACCAACTCCACCGTGTAATTAATCGCAATACCCGTATGCCGAAATGCGGCGTCGCATACGATCGTCGTGTCCTCATGGAAGAAGTATGTCGTGTCATTCCAATAGTTCGAGGAAAGCGTTGAATCACCCGAACCCACAATGGTATCGAACGCAATTAAGGCTTTCAGCGAATCAGGGATACTCACGGAGTCCGTGATAGCAGAGTCGAGCGTAATGGTCGAGTCTAAGTGGCCGCCAACCGGCACGAAGAGCAAACGATCGTAATTGATCGATGCGCTGACGGGCCAGTTGAACCATTCGGTCGCAAAGATCGAATCGCGCATGGCACGCGTTGAGGCGAAGCCAGCCGAATCGGGTTGCCCGTTGTGTAATATGATCTGAAGCGGAGGAAGTCCAAGTGCAGTGTCCTCCACATAGACCTTACCCCATTTGAACGTTACCATCGAATTACCTGCCACGCGCGATTCCGAACGATAATACTCAACGTTTGTCGGTTGAACGAACGTGCCCATTTTGTACCCAGCCCATGTGCCTGGGTCAGGCGTAATGAGGTGGAGAGCAGAACTCACGTCATTCCCCCCGGCGTAGCTCTCGAAGCCCGCATAGTTCTTATCTGGATAGAGAAACTGATACTTGGGATCATTCAGATACTTTGGGCCATTATTGTACAGGCCGAACGATCTATGCGCATTGGTGCCTACGACAGGAAAAATTGGCGCGGTCGGATTCGTTGCGCTCTTACCAAATTCGGCGCTTAAGCCAAATTGCGGAATCGTGTACCATTGTCCAGTCCATGGAAAACCTCGATTTTGCTCCCAAAACACGTATCCATGTAGCGTGTTGACAGGTGCGGTATTAAGCGTCGGGTGTAGCTTACTTCCGGTCCAGTAGGTGCTATCCTTCTTCCAGAAGAGGAGCTCTGCCGCCGACGGGTCATAATCACTAAAGCGATCATAATCGGCATTTGCCAATCGAGTTTTCGGGTAAGAGGTCAGGCTCGGATTGAGGAGCCATGAGTAGCTCGCATTGGTCACTTCATTGCCGGTAGCCACCGACTCCGTGATGTTATCCACGATAGTGCTCCATTTGGTTCGAATCGGTGGCAGCGTTGTGCTTAGAGGCGGGGTTGTGTTCGATAGCCGAATCCAGGAATATCTGTGCCGCGTCCTTTGCGGGTAGGCAAAGAGGTCGTTCATGTGCTCGGCTGAAAGGAGATTTTGTCCCGAACTATTAATTGTGATGGATGGATTCCTGGCGTAGAACGATCCCGAGAAGTCATAATATCCACCATCGCCCTGACAGTATCCCACGGTGACCGGGGGCAAGACGGGCTGGAGCGTGCCTAACATATCTCCGGATGTGTAAAACTGTGCATCGACCGCATAGGCTGCTAAGCCGGAGATGTTTCCATTATTCGTGAAAGCAATCTCATGGCTGTTCGCTGCTAAGGCATGAGGGTCTGCAGCGGATTGACTCAGTAACTCATCTCGATTATTCTCATTCGACGTGATCGATACAAAGCCATCGGCAGTGAGGCGCGGGCATGTATAGGGCCAGTAACCGATGTCATTCCAGACGACCATTAGGTTTCCATCGGATTGATTCTTGGCTAACGTAAACTGTGAATACCGTTGCCCCCATTGGTCATTAGTAAGAGCTTGCACTCCCGAAGTTTTTTGATCGCCTCTTAGAAAGGTTATGTGATAGAGAATCCCATTCGACGGGTAGGTAATTACCCACCCAAGCAAATAACGCTCATTTTTCCCAGGAGTTACTGGGACCGTCAGCGGGGCGATTGCTGGTGTGCAACTCTTAAACGCTGCCGTTGGTAAGGGAGCAATGATCCTGAACAATGCCCCGCCACTGCGAGAATCGCATCCGTCCATCTCCTTCGTATAAAAGACGAAAGCAGGATTGTTCTTGTCAGTCAAGGCTCGCCAAACGACAGCAAAGGCCTTCTGCTTTGAGTTTCCGCCTCGCATATATACGGCAGAAGCAGGTGTTCCGTGTTTCCAGTTTGACACCGTAGCCGACGCAGTCAAGCATTCTGGCTGACTCCAGTCTGTCATACTCCCATCGGGCTTTGTTATGCGATGGCTATGCCATACCGAACCGTTGGCGGCTGATTGATACCCGAAGCAATGCACGGTATTTCCGGTCATGATCAGTCTTCTTTGGTTACTTGTCCCAAGATCGCCGATGTCATAATCGATCGGCGTTTGATGATAGGGAATATCGTAGATTCCTGGCGAGGTGAACGCGGTCGGAGGGGAGGGCGACGTCTGAAGTGATGCGAGTCCGAGCGAAGAAGCGTACGTTATGCTCCCGCTCGTCGGAAGGCTGGGCATGGTTTGCATCTCAAAATCGACGAGGGGGTTGTAATTCACGCTATTCATCGTCGCGAACCATGGTGTATTTGGGAATGCCTTCTGCTGGTCCATCGGCTCGAAGTTGTTGACTTGTGGCCGGACGAGAATGACTCCTCCCCTCTCTGCCTTAAGTAACCCTATCTTTGTGGTGTTCTGATCTACTGCGGAATGCCATACAGCATGAATCTTAAGATCGCCTCCATCAGCGCACACATCGAGCTTCGTCCCCCAATGTACTGCACTATACGAACCCGTGATGTAATTTTCCGCGTCCTGAATCTCATAGTGTTTACCCGAAGAATTTGTGAGCGTGAAGGACTGGTTATCAAACGAAACCGCCACACGACAGATAATACTATCCAAGCTGTTCGATCCATGAGGAGATAGGTATTGCCCCGCGCTCATCCACGCCAGCAAAAAGAATGACTCGTTCCGTCCCTGCGGCTGTTCCGGATAAAGATTATCGAAGCCGTCCGAGAATTCAACGTACTTGAGCGTTGGGAAGAATCGAAAGTTAAGCAGCCCTGTTACGCCGTCTTGCGCGTGACTCCCATCCGGTTCGACACGCCAATCTGCTTCTGCGATGCAACCAGACGGGCAATCGCTGCTTTGCGTATTTCCATAATCAGGTAGGTGACCGCTCGTTTGCAGCTTGATGTTATTTATGGCAGCACTCGCAAAATCCGCCGCCTTCCCATTCTGACATACATCTGCGTGGAAGAACATCAACCAAGATCGTGGATCGGCCACGAGAGTATCAATAACTTGGCCTTGAACTCCGCCGGTTGTAAAAACGTCAACCAAACCAACCGAGTACATTGGGCAGCACTCTCTCGGATCCAAACATGCAACCTGTATTGAAGGCCCGCCGGTAATCGCGCCATCCCACATCGCATTGTGTGAGCTGGTTGCGTCCTTATCATATAAATATCCTCGCGAGCAGTTGTAGTATCCAACAATTTCATCGCGGTAAAGTTGTTGCTCCGTCTCGAAGGTGAATCCAGCCGCAGGGTCGAAAGTGCCTTCGGTCACATAAATGAAAGCATCCGGCTGAGACCTGCCATTCACGAACCAGCTCATTACTCCAGCACCGTTCGGATCTGGTGTCCAGAAGCCAGTTTGGTTTTGATCATAATACTCATCATATCCGGCATAGCAGATTCGCTGAAATGCGATCCAAATCTCTCCGTCCGGTGCGATCGCAACCGAGGGAGATTCCGGTCCCGGCGAGAAGTGGTTGTTGGCAAGCGAGCCACTGTTCGCGAACGGCTTGGTTATGACAGTACCGCTACCGTCCTTCCTCACCCAACCCACGGGAGCGTCCGTACCCGCTACATTGAAGCACGCAACAGACACGGATGAGGATGATGTCCAGAGTCCCGGGGCGTTCGTGAATGCCGCAGTGTGCGAGGACTTACCGTCCGAACCTGCTTGTCCTCCCAGGTTTGTGAGGGTCACCGAGGCTTCCGAAACCCAACTCTTTTTTTCCCAGACGATGTACCCATTGTCGTTGAAGCCTTTGCGGTAAGCTATCCTGGGATACTCCACAGTATTGATCGAACCATCCGAAGCACTTGTTCCGATCGTCATCCACTTCCCCTCGGTCCAAGTGCCGTTGTTGTAGTAGCCCCAGTTTGCCCCGTCATTCGTCGAGAGCGCCAGGAAGATGCCGCAGGTAGTCGGGATAGTGTAGCTCATATCGCCCCATGTAGCTCCGTAATCCGTACTGCCATAGTGCTTCCAGGCCCGGACGACGAGAATGAGATTGTCCCCTCCGATTGAGAGGACCTGGGGATCATCGATATTATCAGCCGTGCTTCCGCCAATCGGCGGGTTAAAGGTGAATGGGCTGTTGTTATATGTCATCCAGCTTTGTCCGGCATCAGTTGAACGTTGAATTCCGACCATTCGCGATCCGCCTCCATTCGACGAGTAGGCATAGGCTGTGACAACATAACTATGGCCATCCGTGCCTTTGAAACTCGTCACACTTGGTGAGAACGCATCAGAGTTGACTTGTGCGTTAACCCTCGAACGAACGAGGATCGACGAGAGACCCAGAAGTAACGCAAACACGGCTTTTGAAATCTGTTTCATATTTACCATCAGTTAAGACCTAAACGACAACTCACAGAGGACGCTGGGTCATGCGAGCGGAGAGACCGTCGAGAGTCGTCCAAGTTGATTAGAACTTGGACGGCTGGTGGCGGACTGACTAAGAAAAAACAAGAACACCTCAAGAGAAGAGTCATCTTCTTCTTGCCGTCTTTCTCTAGTTGTTCTACAGGAGAATTGCAGGTATTCCTTAAGCGAGCCTCGTTCCGGGCACGCAGTTCTCACCGATTGATGACCACGCGCCTGCTTTGTGAATACCCGTCTTGTTTCAATCGCAGATAGTAAACTCCATTCCGGAGATTCGAAACATTGATGGAGAATGCAGTTCCGTTTAGAGTACTCAGCGGTGGGCTCGTCGCATTTCCCAATACATCGTAGAGTTCTGCCTGGATGTTGTCGGGAGCACTTACCTTCACCTCGATCTCATCCCGCGCTGGATTCGGGCGGATGTTCTCGATTGCGAATGACCGATGGCCGATATAGAATGTTAGCAATGAGTCTCCACATGATGGATTGAGATCAAAAGTAATCGCAGGACTCACGCTGTCCAATGAAACACATTGTTCCCGAGAGGTGATTGATGGTTGTGTCAGCGTGATTGTCGTCTGCATCGTGTCGGTGACAAAAGCCTTGCAATCGACCGTTGCAATAACCGTATCAGCCAGAATGGCAAATCCCGAAGGCAAAGCGATGGAAATACTGACACCAGAATAGTCTGATTGGGTGGTCGTGGCGTACGCTCCAACTATGGGTGATGTCACTGAAAGCGACGTAAGCAAGTCTGTTCGCATATTCAGCCGGAACGCAATTGTTTCAGGCCCGGCGATCCCACTTGAAGCGTTCACACGAATAGGGATCGTCACGTGCCCTTGATTGGAAGCCGAGAGACCTGCTTGTACCAGATGTACATTTAAGCGTGGCGGCGCGATTGCGCTCGCTGAAAGTGCGAATGTTGTGTCATGGGGGATGCCATCCAAGCCATGATAATAGACGCGCACGGTGCAATCGTCCGATCCGGCATTTTGCGGGATATAGCTAACGATCAGTCGACCGCTTCCCGAACTGAGAATAGTATCGCCGATCCCTGAGAGGACCTGAAATGGCGTGCAAATACCGGCAACCGAGTCGATCACGATGCTTTTGCAGGAGAGATTTGGAAGATCGATCCGGCCAGTGTCGCCGCCGCACGAAGCAAAGACTTGTGGCAGTGCAAGCGATCCACCCGTCAATGCTGCAACATCCGCCATTGCGTATGCCTGCAAAGGCACGAGTGCCTTGCCAACATTGGTCGTAATGGTGAGTGTGTCAAAAAAGAGCCCAGGAGTTTGCGAGGCAAATGTGATCCAGACTGTGTCTGTCGAGCCAACTGGCAATGCAGACGAAAAAGGTCTCTCCAAAAGGAATGCAGATTTGGAAATTGTGCTGTTACAGTGGAGCGTGTCGCATCCGGTGCTTTGGATCAAAACCGCCAACCTCTTCGAGGAACATGTTGAGACGCTGTCAAAATTCAGGCTGTTCGTTAACAGAGTCATTGCCGGTATCCCGCGGGAGATGTGGACGTGTAGCATGACCGTCGTATCGAATGACGATGTGCCAACAACATGCAGCCTGATTGCAAGCGCTGTATCGCCCAAATGTAGAGGCGCAAGCCCTGTGCCTGGACCCAGACGAATGCTGAGCGTGGTTGTCGAACTCGTGTCGAGCATGGCCGGAAGCTTGCTGAGCAGGGTGAGGCCTGGCGGCAACGAGATCGAGTCAAGCTCCATCTGGTTGCACGTCGGATTCTGAAGTGTTACTGTCCCCCCGACTGAATCGCACATCCGGGTCGTCAGCGTGTCCGAGGAGATTACGAACGAGCGCGCGTCCGCAACTGCGGAGCCGCGAGCAAGAATTGTGTCCGTGTGGTGCGACGTGCCATCGAACGAATAGATCACGATCACGCCACTATCCGATTCAGCTAGTGCGGGCTTGAACGAGATACGGAACTGGTGCTGTGTGTCGCTGGCAATGAAGCTCTTGACCTTCTTGAATGTGAAGCCGGTGCCACTCACCGGCAGAAACACAATCGAATCCACATTGACCGCCTCGCACCCATGCCCGCTCACGCTGAACGAATCCGTTATAACATGCGGCTTGCACAGCGACTGCACCCCGAAATCATACATTGGCTTCGCGGCCAAGTCCAGCACGCCGGGATTGTCGTTGATAATGAGCGTTATCTTGAATGTAGTGTCGCCACCTAAGAAATCATCGTCGGTGTAATGCTCGTGGATTGTGAGTGGATACGTGCCTGGCTTCTTCGGAATAATGGAAATCCATGCCGTGTCCGCTGTCAACTGGCTCCACGGAAATTTCGTCTTTCTTATCGAGTAGCTTGCCGTGCTCGAATCCAGACCATCGATCGTCACGTTGGTCAGGCCGCCATAGTCGCACTTGTCGGCAGTGAATTGAAGCCACAGCGAGAGCGAAGTCGAATCGCAGAGCTTTGTAACGAGCGTATCATGCTCTGAGCCTGCCGCAAGCGTATGCGCTGTTTGCACAACGATATGCACGACGGGGCTGAGGTCACCATTCCCACCGTCGGTTGTCTTATAAAGCGTATGCGTTCCTGCGTTGTTAAAGTTGTTCGCCGCATAGACGACAGCGCCGTGACCAATCACGGAAATTCTTCTGCAATCGAAATCGTCTGAAGGACCCCCAATATTAATCCACGTCTGCCCAAAATCCGTTGATCGCAGGATACCTAATTGACCGGAAATATCCTCCGCTCTTTGCACATAAATTACACATCCATCGCCGGCTACGTGTCCGATACTTCCAGACTCCGCAAAGCTTTGCTTCAACAGCCATGTGGCTCCTCCGTCTGCCGAAGTCCATATTTCGGAACCACGACCAGGGCCATTTTCAGCTGCAAGTGTAATGAAATTCGTATGAGGCATCACGTAATCCCAAAATGCATCAAAATCTGCCTGGGAATTGACCCGCAACGAACGCCATGTTGTTCCACGATCGAAACTGCGACTTACATATCCTTTGCTATTGCCGATGACTAAGTCCTCGGAATTGCCGCCTATTATTCGATGCGAATTTGAGTTGACGACGGAGCGCGTCTTATCGGTATCCGTCGATAACTCGATCAGTGAAGTGGTGAAGAAAAGATCCGAATCGACGGCGTACATACAGTAAAAATAACTCGTGTCAATCTGAGTCCAGTTCATGCCGCTATCATTGGTTACAAAGACTCCCTTATATAAGGGTGGAGCGTCTGCCATCAAATAGCCATGATTAGGCGTTGTGAATAGGAGCTGAACAATGAAACCAGGCCACCTCTCTAAGCGTCCGAGATTCATCTTTTGCCATGTAGAACCAGCGTCAGTTGTTCGATAAAGAGCGGTCTTGTCCTGAGGAGTACCGAAAGGAGTGGAATAAATTGGTGTGCCGCAGGTATAAACGAACCCGTAATCTTGATTCACAAAATACGGGGCGATCCATTCTGAAAAAGAGCCTACATTCTGCCAGTGTTGGGGTCGTGCGGGGCTACACCATGCAATTAAAATGATTACGAGAAGCCCCCCCCGCCGCCGAAGATCGGCGGCAGGGTGTAAACATCGATAAGACAGACAGTGCGACATGGTTTTACTTTTCAATTGTAAGGATCGTGCTAAGTCGCGAACCATCACTTCCCGAAAGCTCAACGATGTAGCTTCCGGGTGGTTGTTTCACGAAGTCGAGAGGTACTCGCATTTCATTTGAGGAAAGTTGCACGGGCGGCAATTCCATTACCGGCGCTCCGAGTAAATTCAATACTCGAATTGAAACGATAATAGAAGTTGGTCCACCCAGCAATAGATCCGTTACGCCGTTCGATGGATTTGCTGAAAGCGAAAGTGAAATCGCGTTCTGCACCACTGGTTTCGAGCCGCCCGACTGCTTAAGCCCAGGCCCTGGGCTATTATCGATCATCTGCTGTGCTGTGTCGTAATAGCAGAACTGTAAGGGGCCAACCATGTATGGGCCAGGACTGACCAAATCTCCATAGACCATCAGGTGCAGATCGCATGGTCCGTGGTTTGCGTTGTACCATATATAAATTGGTTCAGCCGACCGCGCCGGTAGGGTGATCGAATTTGGAACGCTCCAATAGTGATGCGGATATGAGTGCATGGAGTCAGAACGCACATCGGGATAGACTTTCAGAGGAACCCACGAAGTGTTATAGACAATGTTGTTGAGCGTATTGGCAGCGGTTCCTCGCGCCCATGTGCCACCAGTATTCGTCGAAGGAATAGAAGTCGCGCCGGGCGAATACATGATGAATGGGTTGATGTCAACATTTTTCACAACACCGTTAAAGTCCTCCGTGTTCACATAATCGAGGAAAGTGGCCGTGAATCCAAGTTCCTTCGTGTAATGGAGGCTGACTAAATCCTGCGCGTTCGTATTTCGAGCGAGCGAGAACTGCGCAAAACAGAGTGGCTGACCACCGGATACCTGAGTGGGCAACGACGGATCAATTAGCCGCGCCACGATATTGTTCTGCGCCCAAACCGGCTGGCCGGTGGTCGCATCGTTTAGTCCGAGGTCGTTCAAATGCGTCACCCGTCGCGCCATCTCCATGCTCCAAATATCGGTGTATGGAGAGTAGCTATTTGAGAGATAGTATGGCTCGACCTCGTACGCGACCATCACCATTGACGCCAGCGCCGGAAAGTACTTGCTCCCTTCATCCAAATCGAGGAATGCCGTCAGCTTCGGATGGCGTTGTAAGTATCCTCCGAAGAGCGAATTCTCAGCATCGGTCGGTGTTATCGATAGAGTTGGCGAGAAGAGCATTTTCGCCTCCGAATTGACGGTATTCGACAGCGGCGAGATGTTTTCGAGCGCGATGAATCGCTGATTGGTGTGAGACGCGTATGTGGGATCGTCATCGCATTCGAAGGCAAGGATCATCGACGATGCAGCATACGCAACTAAATCCGGCTGCGTTGCTTGGTAGGTCGAACTGCTCTGCCCCGTAAATACTTGTGATACTTGCGTTCCTGCCCAGGATGAGCCTGACAGAAGATTGCCACCCGAGTCGACTCCGCATCCAAATATGACCGGATAAGGCGTCCACCATGACCAGTTTTCGACCCAGGCAACATACACCCACGTGCGGCCCGCACAAACGACTGGTTCACCACGATGGCCAAACCATGAAGTTCCAAGAAGGATCGTTCCAGGAGTCCATACCGCGCCACTTGCGAAATTTATATGCGAAAGTCCAATGACTGCAGAATCTCCAATCTCCTGAAGCGAACCACTGTAATCGTACAGACCAAGATCGGGCGATTCGCGCCAGGTCACGAAGACCCCTCTATTGGTGTCGTTAGGATCGAATACAGCACGCACTTCATCAATGTAGTCGTCAGAGTAATTTGCTTGAATGGTTTTCAACGTGCCGGGATACCAAAGCATTGAACCAGTCGAATCAAAAGCGATTGCATCGATTTCTGAATTCGTAAAATAGGCCCTACCAAAGACACAGATGGCTTCGTTATCCACTGAATCAAAAACAACCGACCAGTTCCGATAATAATAGTGCGAGGTGTGTGATAAATAGAATGTAGGTCCGCTCACGCAGGACAGCGAGGACAAATTGAACATGCTATATCCGAACGCTGAGCCGCCACCAAATTCGGCAACATAGGTAATTAGGGCAAAATCGCCTGAACTTGAGTTATGAATGATGGCTACTCTTGGCTGGAAATAGCAGGTGTCTCCTTTCACAGATTTTGCGATCATGTAAGGTGTTGAGGTGCCACGAATTCCAAGCATGATCTTGGAATTGCCAGCATCTGACATCTCTTCATACACCGTCACCTCCTGGCTGTGGAAGACGGCTGTTGCAGGATCGTGATGGATTATCGGCCGCTGAAGGATGGCGCCGAAGGAATCCGCGACATATGGAGTACTCGTTGTCGTGGAATAGTGCTGAAAACAGTATTGATCGTACGGAGTCTGCACCTGTACTCGCTGTGGCTCGCCCGTTTCCTGATTCCTGATGTATAATTTACGATGCGCCCCTCCGTTGAATGGACCTCTTCCCGTATATTGAGCCGCATAATCACCAGTAACAAATTTTGCGGAGGTAAACTCGATAATTGATAGCGATGTATCGCACGCTGCTAAGGAGAATGAGGGTTCAAAATAAGCATGGTCTGCGTGGGGGAATTGTATTTGATCGAGAGGAATGTGCCCATCAATTCGAGCTGCTTTGGTGAATGTCCCAGTCGAGACATCAATCCTGAATAGGATGCTTTTGTTAGTTGAACCGCCCAGATCGGCCCACATTGGCAAGAGGGCATATAAATTGCCCTGTGAAAAGCAAGTCTGCATCTGATTCAACTCACCGTTAACGTCTGCAGGAGAGCTGCCAGTGTAGTTGGTACTCCAAATGCTCGATCCGAGATCGGCGTTCAACCGGTATGCGTAGGTATCGAAATCAGGCGTATACGAATTGCCTTCATAAAGAGCGATCGGATCTTGTCGATAAGCCGAGACATCATACCGGACAAGCCCAGAAGGCTTAACGAGGTCATCCTCGTTGGTCCACCCACTTGTTGCAGTGTGAAGGGTTGCGTATGATACTACGGCTGGATTTTCAATAGTGAAGCCGGCTAGTTTCAAGTTTCCATTCTTGTCAAGATAGAGTAGAAATTCGGCAGCTGGGTCGGTTGTATACCAGAGCGGGTCTCCTTTGCATGGAACCATGTAGAACTCTGCGTGCTGGCAATCATCATCGGCACTTCCAGAGGTCGTCAGAAAGTCAATGAGTGTAACGTTCGCAAATATGCCACCTGCTGCATTAATCTCTGAGGGTGTTAAGTCAATAGCTTGAACTGTTAGCGAGTCAGGAAACAACTGAGTGACGGTCGAATCTGTCGCAAACTGACCGGCACGGTCTTGACTACCCCATGCATATTCGAATCGCCCCATCGGGTCGTTCCATCGAATGAGTGGATTGTATAACAGCCGCGCCGATTTCAGCGGATAACCGCCGACTTGGTGCATCGGCAAGTAGCCTGTTGCGTTCCACAGATACGCCGGTGGAGCTCCATTCGTAAGTCCTTGTGTCCAAACTTGATCCTCGTACTGACTGACGTGAACTCGAATCACGACCGATAAATCACCGGCAACATCGATACATGCATCGTACTCTCGAATGTCAGTGTAGTATGTGGTGCCTGAAGGCGATATAGGCGCGCTCCAATCGGCTCCATTATATCGCGATGTCATGATTCGATCACCAGAAGAGTTATGCTCTTTCCACACGGCCCACAGCAAGCCGCCCCCAATCGAAAACAGTTTAGGTAACGAACACTCGGCCTCCTGCGCGTCAAGGGTTTGAGTGCTAACTGCAGAACCGGTACCCGGATCAATTTCACGTACCCGAATTCGGCAATAATTTGGGATGTGCTGGAGATTGCCGGTAGGTATGGGCTGAAAGACGTCGCCTGGCTTGTCTTCGAAAAGTGCGAACACCGTATTCCCGACATAAATCGCGGCGCTATTCGGTGCAAGGTGTCCGAGGTCTTCTGCTCCAATTCGTGTATCAGGCGGATAAAAGTGAGCGGTTGGAATGCCGTCGTTGTCGTTGCTATACCGATGTAGCGTGTGGACTCCGGGTGGTAATGGCGGCGAATCCTCATTTGAGCAGTCTGGTATCCAGTCGTACATTGACTCATTCAGTCGGTTCCATTCCCAAGGTTGTTGCGCCCTCCCCGGCATCGGAAGCGATAGGATGGAAAGCACGGCGAGTATCAGGATGAAAAAGACTCTTCGATGAGATGCAATGAAGTTCGTCATACGGATAGAGCAATTATTGTTTGAAAGGGGCATCGAGGGAGGATGTGTCATAAACGCAAGCCGATCGTGCCGAGGGGTTAGCTATCACACTCAGGACCGACCCCGAGTGTTGCACGCGCAGCAGGATTGTGTGCTTGGTGCCTGACGAGCCCAAGCCTCACCTATCTAACTGATTCACATGCGAGCCGGTGAAGGCTTGCACCTTCTAACAAGGGCGACGGTGTTCTCGTAAGAGGATAGAGTAGGTGATTATTTGCAGATGATCTGCAATAGAACTGCATACTATCCCTATCGCGCTTCCAATTGTGCTGCGGAGATGACTGAATATCAACCCGCTCTGCCATGGAGTGGATGATACTCACGAAGATAATCCAGGAGCCGATTCCAAATCCATGAGTATGCCAAGACCTGTTCACCTTGAATCGGTTCATTCACCTCGCTTTGCTTCAACTCTTCGAGTAGAGTGCGAGATTTCCGGAGGAGTTTGTTGTAATCGAGATCGCACGTCTCAATCAACTCAAGCATCTTGAAGAATCGATTCGCCTGTGAATTCTGGGCGCCTTTCAGGTGCCGTTTGCGATAGCCACGAATGAAGTCAATCCGATCCCTCAATTCACCAAACTGCCCTCGTTTCGCAAGAAGAAGTATGTGAAGAACAATCATCCCTGGGTTCAAACCAGCTTTGTCACCCGTCAAAGACGGTACGAGCATATTGAAATCTGCCGGTCTGGTCACAGGAACCCTTGCATTCGTTGCAAATTCGGCATAGAGTCTGAATAGCGCCCATTTATCCTGGACCGCTTGAGTTTGAATCTTAGACCGCGGATTACGAAGGACCTCTTGCACGATATTGAACCCATCCTCGAAGGTTGCGCTCCGCATCAAATGCAGAAATTGCAGCTCCTTAAACACGAACCAATTATCCTTACCGGTGTCGAGGTGTTCTTCACAAAGAGCGACATAGCGAGTTACTATAGTGTCGTTGTGGCTCTGGACTGCGGAGATCAGACCCATCAGGCCGTACTCAGCATACCGAGCGTGGTTGCTGAAGATCGGATAGCGTTTAAGAAGTGCAAACGCTTCGTCACAAATCGAGATCGTTTCGGCATAATCCATCCGTAGCTGGCTTGCAAGTACTCGAAGGCGTAGTCCGATAAAACTTAACTTGAAGGAGGGATATTGTTTCGAAAGTCCGCCGACGATTCTTGCCCCCTCCTCTGCCTCGTCTGCGTGTGAAGGCTTCTCGCCGCCGGACTTTGCAAATGCAATGTGAAGGCGTTCCACACACACTTCAGCGTTTTGCTCGGTCTCATGCAGTTTCTGACAATACTCGAATTGAGTATGGTATAGCTTGTGTGCTTTTGAATCCCCTCGTTGTGCCGCGTCGATTCGAAGAATGACGAGCAAATCCATCGCGCACGACCATTCCTCGATGACCATTGCTTCGCCAATCCCTTTCCTCGCAATCGAAACGGAGTGAAGCCTTGCCCCGAGTACACCCAAAACCCGAGCAAGAAATACTTTGCGATTCACGCTGAACAGTGTCTGGCTAAAATGCGAGTAGCCTGCATCTTCCAATCGAAGAACAAAGAGGGTATTCAGGAGCCGCGTCTTAAGCCTTGATTTCGTCTTTCGGAATTGTGAGTCGTGTATCTCGCCGAAGGAACGAGCATCGTTCACTTGCTGAGAGCCGACGCCCTTGATGTGATTCGGAAACAGATTCTGAAATGCCTCCGCTTCAGTAATCTGATCGATACCGACGATCGCGCGAAATAACTGAGCGTAGGGGGCTCGTGAATTTGCGATTGCTTTCAGGGAGAGCATAGGCCACCCAGACGGTCCCACACTTGAGACAATTCGAGTCAATTCGCGCAGCTGTTCGAAGACTTTTGACTGATGGGCCATTAGGAAAGATCAATTAGGCCAAAGAACTCGGAGATATTATACACCCCCACCTAAACTCACTATATATCCAAAAAGTCTCCAAAAGCCCTGCAATTATACTGAAGTTTGAGCCGAGTTTTGCAGCAACAAGTCCGGGGAAAGCCTCGGGTCAACCGCAAAACTGCAAGTCATTAACCACGTCCACCCATGAAACACATCTCAATCGACGCAATCTCGTCAATCGGATTCGCTCCGATTCACATTTCCTTTTTATCGATCGCGTTGCTACTCGCGTCATGCACCTCGCAATCAATCGGTCCTGCCGTAGACTCAAATCCGGCATTGCACTCAAATGGTCACTCCACGAGCTCGCTTCAAGATACTAATCGATCCGGAACCTCTCAGACTCGACATCGGGCGAGGAATTCCCCGTTGGATCTGAATACTTTCATCGCGGAGAATGAGTCCTCGCAATCCCTGGGACTGGTTGCAATCTCCTCAGTCAGTGATCTTCGATATTTACCTGTGGGCTCGAACGAGATCGATTCGGCTTCGCTCTCATTTATCCCTTCCACGGTCACGATCAATTCACAGTCATGCCCCTTTCCCGATACGACGATTGTATCGCTCTTATCTGGAGCAAAGATCTCGGTCTCGTGGACCAATCCAAATCTAATACTCATACTGAATTATGTTCAACAAGATTAGCGCAAAGCCAGAAACATCAACGCGGATGCCGCCCGGACTCGACGGCCGAAAAGGAACTCGCGGGTCGACAACAAAGCAAAGCATTCCTCGAACCCTTGCGGAGATCGAGGATGAGTACCGCATCAAGGATTACGAGCAGTTTCTCAGTCAGATCCATCCGGACTTCTGTAGGAGGCTGTTGAATCGCGCGCCAGCCATTACACCGATGGAACTGAGGGTCTGTATCCTTGCTCGCGCATTCGTTGGCATCAAGGAGAGTGCATCCATTCTTTCAATATCGAAAAGCAGTGTCGAGTCACATCGATCGCACGCGAGAGAGAAACTGAGGATCGGGGAGCGGAGCATTAGCCTTATCTCCGTTCTGCACTCAATCTAATTCCATAGCCGGAATTCAGTCTCCAAGTAACCATGACAACGAATCACGAGATTAGTGTGGCAGAGCTGTTCGAGGATCGTGGAGGGAATCCGATGAGGATAGCCCGGAAGCATAAAACGATCCGACACAACTAAGTTTTGAATTGCGGCAATAAGAGTACTGCTCGCGACAACGGGCGGCTCTGACTTATTGCCGTTAGATGGCGTTCCAGAACACAAACAAACAACGTACCAACATGGCAGTTTACATCGTATCCTATGACATCTCAGATCATAATGATGAAAGTTCATGCCGCGCGGCGATCAAAAAATTCGACTGGCATGAAGTGGGCGAGTCAGCCTACTTAGTCTCCACCTCATTTACGGCTCAAGAAATCTACGATAAGCTTAAGCCCTTCGTTGGCAAAGGTAAGGACGATCGACTCTATATCGCGGAGGTCTCAACGGCCACCGGGCATTGGAAAGGCTTCCACACCGGGGTCAGTAATTGGCTCAAATCGTAAGTTCTCCTGAACGTCAACCAAGGACAAATCCGCGAGTGTAAAGGAAGCAGACCTCCCGGCAAAAAGGCTTGCGAAATCAGGCGTTCATTTTTGACTTCGAGGGCTACTTTTGTTGCGGGATCGTTACTCAAAGTAACGGGCAAAAAAATAAGTCATTGGTTTCCAACGACTTACCGAGACCAAGTGCACCCGTAGGGAGTCGAACCCCAAACCTTCTGATCCGTAGTCAGATGCTCTATCCAATTGAGCTACGGGTGCGTTCGGCAAAGATGAAAGATGAATTATGAAAGATGAAATCACCATTCCAGTCCCAAATTCACACTTCTCGTTGCGGGGAGCCATTAACCGTTCTGTGGCAGGGGAAGTTCTCTCGGCGCAGTCGAGGCCGAGGGCCGGCCAATCGTGAGGTCTTTGATATGAATTACGTGATGTTCATGGAAGTCGAGGGCTATGGGCCTAAGTGCGGATTTCAGCAATTCCAGGAAGGATAGGCCGTATTTGTTCAGGAAGTAGAACAGATTCAGCTCTCGCTCCTGTAGTTCATCTCCGGGCAGGAGCGATGCAAGCAGCTTATCAAGTTGCGCTTTCGTGGTCGTGTGACGCTTGCGCTCGGCGGCGAGAGTCTTCCCCTCAAAATCGCGTATGGCGGTCAGCACTTTGCCCTTCAGCCCAGTGAGTGCGCCATCCAACGTAACTTCTGCGCGAACGACCTTCTCTCGCAGGTCCTCAAGCAAACCGTCAACGGATGCAAGTACCGCCTCGAACGCTGGCTCAAGATCGGAGGCGATCATCTGATCGAATAGCGCCGTATTCCGGCCGTGACCCTCGACAAGAACATCTTCGGCAGTGAGTTGGAACTTCGTGAATGTTCGCTCGAAGCGTTCCTCGATCAACGTCGCACCCATGCGGGGATGGATGAGTGGCATTGGAATTCCCGCCCATTCATAAGCAGGCTTGAACTGAGCGAAATAGGAAATTTCCCCAGGTCCGGCAACGTAGGAAACCGTCGGCAGCAGCGTGTCCTGATAAATCGGACGCAGCACGACGTTAGGACTGAACCGCTCTGGCTCCTCATCAACAAATCGCAGCAACTCTTCGAGTGTGAACGTCCTCCGGCTACCTTTGAGGAAGAATGTCCGCTGCGTGTCGTGTCCAGTCCGTTCGTGTTCGACGATCGGCAGCCGCTCGCCATCGTCGTTGATGAAGAAGAGATTGAGCGCTCGCGGCTTGACCTGCGCGTGATACGCCTCTTCGAGCCGTACCGATTGGAGCACGATGCGCTCGGAAAGCTGTGGCGAAGTCTCGATCTCATGGCGGAATAGCTCGCGGCCGAGCGATTTCATCGCGCGCGGGCCAGCGTCGAAAAGCAACAGGCCGTCATCGGAAAAATACTTTGCAAGTACCCGCGCAAAAGCTTCTTGCATGGTGCGGCCGGGGGCGTAACACTCGCAAACAAGCGCGACGATCTCGTCCGTGAAGCTTGTCGGTGGCAGCGCCGTGTGAAGTTCGTCAAGCATTGCGTCGAGCGCCGCTTGCTCCAGCACGATCGGGCCAACTTGTTTCTTCCACGTCTTCTCGTCGCCCTGCGTTATGGCAGACGGCCGGTAGTGGATGGTTTCGAGTTGCGACTCGGCGTTCAGCACATGCGTGCTCGCAATTTCCGCCAGATCATGGTCCTCCCCTTCAAGCCAGAAGACCGGGACAAACGACAGCTCTTTGAATTCCTCGGAAAGTTTTCTGGCAAGCTGGATCGCCGTGAACGCTTTGTAAAA
Source organism: Candidatus Kapaibacterium sp. (assembly GCA_017882165.1). Classification (GTDB taxonomy): domain Bacteria; phylum Bacteroidota; class Ignavibacteria; order Palsa-1295; family Palsa-1295; genus PALSA-1295. Next base: position 9,400 of record JADGPZ010000013.1, on the reverse strand, counting down.
CGCGTAGAGCGGTCCTCCCAATATGCCAAGCTGCTGGCCGGTGACGACGGCGAGCGTGGTCGGCTGTTTGAGTAGCTCGATGTTCTCTAGAACGCGCGGAGTGTTCGCGCTCACCGACGCCATCGTCCCGTGAATGGAAGCCACAACCGCAGCCCGATGCGCTGCCGGAAGCGCGCGCTCCCGTGCGAGACGTGCGTCGATCAGTGCGCGCATCGTGGGCGATGCCATCTGCTCGTGCGGTGCAGCCGGATCGATGGCGAAGAAGTCCCGAATGGGTGACCCGTCGAAGTGGGTGAGATAATCCCTGGCAAGCGGAGTCAGGTGGGAAAGCAAGGCGGCGTCCATATCGCTGCTGAACAGGCGCGATTCTGGAAAGGCTTCGCAACGGGGGGCAGCGCGAGCTGTACTGGGCGAAATGCTTTACCTGCGCCGTGGGTTTCAAGCCTGCTTGAAGTGACCGGCATACAGTTCGGTTTCCAGCATTGGGGCATGGCTGACATCTTCATCTCCTATTCCTCGAAGGACCGCGAGCAGGCCGAACTGCTCACCGAAACTTTTACCAGAGAAACACGTTCGCTTTAGGTCGATCTTTCGTGGTTTCATCCACTTTTCTTGTCAAAACAATATGAAAGCTCATCGTACTTCATTTTTGAGTGTGGCGGCTTTTCTCATGCTGCTGTGCTCAATGTCCATTTTTAGTCGGACAGCAACAGCCTGCGTAAATGAGTATTTTGGACCGTCTTCATTTACAGCCATACCCGGAGGCTCACAAACCCAGACTTGGACCGAAACCGGTTACATTGGCTTGGCGAGAACAATACCCGCTAACATCACCGCCGGATCAGATGTATTTACCGTCGATCAATCGCCGACCATGGTTTCGAGTGATTCGGCAACGTTTACGATTACTTTCACGCCTGGCGTAAACTCCACTGGAATATTTAGGGGAACATTGACGTGCGATTGCAATAAAACATACGAATTAGTAGGCACTGTCGCAGCATCGGGAGTCGCGAACTCTCTTCCGAGCAATGTCTCGTTTACTATTACGCCGAATCCTGCGACGGATAATATCAACATCATATCAAGCGGCGTCCGCACGGCAGAGATCGGAATTTACGATCTGCTCGGCAAAGAGATCGCTTCGTCAAAGACGACCACATGGAAGTGGGATGCCTCGAGCATTGCAACAGGCTCGTATATCGTCCGAATTGTCGGCGAGTCCTTTAGTGGAGATCAATTTATTGTTTCGAGGAGAATCATTATCGCGAGATAATGTCTCCTACGCGTTTGAACGCACGGCAGGGTTTCATCTCGTGTGTTAGCATGAATCTTTGAATGGTTCAAGACAAAATGCCGCATGGTAGCTTCATCTCCTATTCTTCTCGCGACCGCGAGCAAGCGGGTCGGCGGATGTGACAATTGTAAACCTCTTCGGCGGGCAGTAGCGCGGCTATACTCCAGCAAGCCTACGGCAGGAGCGCACACGCTCGAGTGGGATGCCGATGGTGCTCCACCGGGGATCTATTTCTGCATCGTTCGAACGCGCGATCATTTGGAGCGTGTGGCAATGGTGCTGGCGCGATGAGGGTGATCGCGCGGGCAAGCTGAGCAGACTCATTTTCCGGAAAGGCTTCGGGGATGACAGAAGATAGTTGAGAGTGGGCGACGAAACTCGCTTACCAAACGTTGTCAATTCGTTATGCTTGCTTCGTATATCTGCGCCGTGTGCGGCGAGGAGGTCGAGACCGTCGTCGATGAGTCGCAAGGGATGATCCAGGAATACATCGAGGATTGTCAAGTTTGCTGCCGCCCGAATGTGCTGCGCGTGCAGATCGATCCGGAGACGGATGAGATCACTATCGATGCAAGCTTTGAAGAGTAATAGGACACCTATGGATGATCGGTCATCCACAATGATCTCAGGGAGAATTTATGAGTAACATGCTGGGGAAGTTGCAAGAATTGCAGGAGCAGATGGCGCAGATTCAGGAGGAGATCGCGCAAATGCAAGCGACCGGCGAGTCGGGCGGCGGCGTGGTCAAGGCAACCGTGAACGGCCGTCAGCAACTGCTTAAGATCGAGATCGCCAAAGAGGTGATCGATCCGAACGAGGCCGAGATGCTCGAAGACCTCGTCGTTGCCGCCGTCAACCGCGCGATCGAGCGGACGAAGGAACTCGCCGATGGCAGGATGGGCGAAGCTGCGCGTTCGATGCTGCCGCCGGGTTTCCCACCGATTATTTGAACCGGGACGCCTCTCATGCTCTACACGTCGCCCGCCTTAGAAACCCTGATCGAACGTCTTTCGCGATTGCCGACGATTGGTCGCAAGACGGCGCAGCGGCTCGCACTTTACTTGCTGAAGCAGCCGGCGGAGGAAGCGCAGTTGCTTGCGCGCGCAATCGCAGAGCTGCATGAGCGCGTGCATACCTGTTCCATCTGCGCGAATATTACGGATGATGATCCGTGTCCCATCTGCTGCGACGCACGGCGCGATCGCTCGATCATCTGCGTCGTCGAAGAGCCGAACGACGTGCTGACCATCGAGCGGACCAATGAATTTCGCGGGCTCTATCACGTCCTCGGCGGATCGCTCTCGCCGCTCGAAGGCGTGGGTCCGGATGAGCTGAAGATTCGGGAATTGCTCGATAGGCTCCGCACGGAAGGCGACGATGCCGTCCGCGAGATCATCCTTGCGATGGATCCAAACGTCGAAGGCGAAGCGACCACGCTCTACCTCGCTCGGCTGCTGCATCCCATCGTCGAGCGCGTCACCCGCATCGCGCGCGGTATCCCGATTGGCAGCGATCTCGAGTTCGCCGATCAAGCAACGCTCGCCCGCGCGCTCGAAGGACGGACCGTAGTATGACCTGGTACAAAGACTGGTTTCGCGACGCGAATTATGGCATCGCGTATGACCATCGCGATGAAAGCGAAGCCGAGTCGATGATCGATCTGATCGAGCTGGCGATCGGTCGCGACACGCGTCGGCGCGTGCTCGATGTGGCGTGTGGTTCGGGCCGTCACGCGCTTTCATTCGCGCGCCGGGGGTACCTTGATGTTACCGGTATCGATCTCTCGCCGATGCTTCTCGATGAGGCGCGAGCGGCTGCGAAGGCCGAAGGATTCTCCGTCACGTTTTTCGAACGAGACATGCGCGACATCCCCGACGGGTTGTTCGACCTTGCGACGAATCTCTTCACCAGCTTTGGATATTTCGAGAGTGACCACGACAACGCAGGTGTGATCGATGCCATCGCGCGGCATCTCTCTCCTGGGGGTTATCTTGTCATCGACTTCTTCAACAGCGCATGGGTGCTTTCTCATCATGTCGCGCATGACGTGCGAGTGCTTCCATCCGGCACGATCCTCGAGCAATCACGATGGACCGAGCATGGCCGCGTCGAAAAGCGGCTGCTTCTTCATGAGTCGAATTCGGCAGAGGCGCGAGAATTCATCGAGTCGGTGCGCATGTTCGAATTGAGCGACTTCGAGCGGATGTTCGCCGCTGCTGGCCTCACGCTCGAGCGCACATGCGGAAGCTATTCTGGCGAACCGTTCGACATCGTGCGGTCGGAGCGGCTGATCATGTTTGCAAAGAAGTAACGAGTAATGAGTAACGAGTGGATGAGTAATGAGTACCAAGTGATGTGTCGCCGCGCATTACTCGTTCGCAACCATGGTTGCGCTCGTTACTCATTCGCAACCATGGTTGCGCTCGTTACTTTGATCGGCTGCGACCTCTTCTCGACGCGCGCACCCGAGCCACCGAGCAATGCGAACACGTTCATCTGGACTCCAGCGACCACCGTCGAAATCCTGATGAGTAATTTCACAGGCGCGCTCCAGGCGTTCGATGCGTCGAACTATATCCGCGCCTTTATCACGAGCACGGATTCGACAGGCAGCGCGCCGAAGACCTTCACATTCACGCCAGTGGCCGGACTCGACCCATCCTCACGAAGCATCTTCACAAACTGGAGTGTCGATGGGCCATCGGAATCCGAGCGCGCATGGCTCGCGAAGCTTTCGACGCTGCCGCACACGGAACCGCTTTCGGTGACACTTGGCGCTATCGCACCGGTGCAGACTCCCAACACGGCAAGCCTGACGACATCCTATACCATCGCTCTTCCATCCGGCGTTATTGCCAGCGATACGGTGCGCGGCTCGTTCGAGATGCAGTTCGTGCTCGTCACCACTGAGCAGGGCACAAAGGAGTGGCGCATCGTATCGTGGTCGGACTTTCCATCATCGAGCGGGACCCCGAGCGCAACGTGGACCGACCTCAAAGTCAAGTTGTCGTCGTGAGATGAAGAGGCTCGCTTTTATCTTTCTTCTTTTTTCTCTGTTCGTTATACTCAACAGCGTCGTCGGCTGCAACCCCTTCGCCCCTAAGCTCGACGAAACCGCAGCGCCAGCCCAGTTCGGTGACCCGCATACGATCGATGGGTTCTTCCAGGCATTCAAGTATGCATACGAATTCAAAGACACTACACTCTACGGCACGCTGATCGCGCAGGACTTCACGTTCAGCTACCGCAACTACGATCGCGGAGTCGATATCACGTGGGGACGCGATGACGAAATGCGATCGACCGGCGGCCTCTTCGATCAAGCCGAGGGGGTCTCGCTTCTCTGGGGGACAGTGCTCGACTCATCCGGCACCGCGACCGGCTTCGACATCACGCGCAGTTTTACGCTCGACCTCACCTTCAATGGCGATGTCGAGCACGTCGATGGCCGCGCTGTCTTCCACCTGGAGCGCCCGACACCATCGGACGTCTGGCAAGCCGGACACTGGCAGGACGAATCGAATTTGTAATTGCAATGCGTAAGTGCATCATCCTTATACTCGCGTTCGGCTTCTTCGCGACCGCCTCATCTGCACAGCAGGTCGAACTACACGGTCGCGTCGTCGTTCGCGGAACGGGGGAGGAGATTCCCGGAGCCTCACTCGGGATTCTCGGCACGCCGCGAGGCGCCAAGGCTAACCGTGAAGGCAACTTTAGATTAAAGCTCGATGCCAACAGGGCCTATCGGATTCGAATTACAGCGATTGGCTATCGACCCGACACGCTCGGCGTTACCCTCACGCACGATTCCACATGCGATATTACCCTGCGCGAGGCGCCAGTTACGGGCGCGGTCATCACGGTCTCTGCGGACGCCAGCCGCAAGGAGGCGCGGCGCATCATCCAAAAAGTTATCGACACGAAAGATGTCTGGCAAGCGGAAATCAAGGACTACCGCTTTCACGTCTATGGCCGTCTCAACGCCCGAATGGTGCAAGACACCTCGACAAAGATCTTTGCCATTGCCGAAACGGTTGCGGATGGCTTCTGGAAGCAGGGCAAGGGCTACGCCGAACGAGTGACCGCACGAAAGCAGACCGCGAATCTGCCGGGTGGCGAAGATTATGGCCAGATCTTCGATGTCGGTAATTTTTACAACGAGCGCATTGATTTTCTCGATTACAGCCTGACCGGCCCCGTCGCGCACGATGCATTCGATGCCTATGATTACGATCTCATTGGCGAGGGCGAGATGAATGGCTCGCCGGTCTATAAGATTTCGGTCGAACCACGGGGTGTCCTAAATCCGGCCTTTCAAGGCACAGTCTGGATCGACAAGACGGATTACACAATTACTTATCTTGATCTTGCTCCAAACGGCGCGGTCAAAATTGGTCCCATCAAGGACATATCCATCTCGCAAACGTTTAGTTTTGTCGAGAACAAATACTGGATGCCATCGCAACTCACCTTTGGATTCTCTGTCAAGTTAGATATCCCGTTCACTCCTGCATTCCGCCTCGATGAGAACGCCATTCTGCAGGACTATACGGTCAACGGCGGAATTGTGGACTCCGTTTTCAACAAGCGGCACACCGTTGCGCCGGCAGCCGATAGCGTGGACTCGCTGCACTGGGCCTCGGAGCGGCTGATTCCGCTCGCCAGTGACGAAGACAAGGCCTACCGCAAATACGATAGCATTGCGAAGTTGCCGCCGCCGCCTCCATCGTCCGTGTTTGCGAATGCGCTGTCTGATCTGCTTCCGGGGTTGGATGTCTATGCCTTCGATCGCGTCGAAGGCTCGCGCTTTCAGTGGTCGCACACATTCGTCTTCTCGGACGCGTGGCCGCTCAGCGCAGGCGGCTTTGTAGCATACGGGTTGGACGATAGGCGTTGGAAATACTCGGTTGGGTTGAAGCAAGGGCTGACCGGGAGCACGAGCAAGAGGCTGAACGCAAATGTATCCCTCGACGGTGACGTTTCACTCAGCGGTGTGAAGACGATTCCGGACGTCACATCCTCCATCGCAGCGAGCGTGTATGATAGATATGTCCGCCGAGGCGAGGCGTACGATGAACTGGTCAACACGTTGACCACGCTCCTGCTCCACAGCGATTATCCGGACTATTATCACGCGCGCGGATTCCAGATTACATACTCGAGGGATTTTCCATCGGGTCTCACCGCCGCACTCTCGTTCAAAAATGAGAACGAGTACAGTCTCTCGAATGTGACGGATTATAGCCTTCTCCTTGTTCACAACACATTTCGAGCGAATCCCTCGATCGACGAAGGGCGGCTGCATGAGCTTGCGATCTCGGCCGATTGGAAGTTCTATCGTGGATTCGGGGAGTCGGCGCTCGGCGCTCGCCTTGCATACGCGGACTCCGCGATCGGAAGCCAGTTCACCTATGCTACGGCTTCGATCCATCTGACTCTTGACGGCAAGGATGGTGTTTGGGGCAAGGCATGGCTCGATCTCGCCGGAAGTGCGCTCATTCGCGGGACACTGCCGAGGCAGTCGCTTTTCTATTTCGAATCCCGGAACTCCATCGTCGCACCGCGTTCGGTCTTTCGCACAATGTCGCCGCTGGAGTTTCAGGGCGATCAAGTTTGGTCCGCGATGTTCGAGCAGAACTTCTACGATCTGCCGACGCGGCTGCTCGGCATCCATCCGGGTGCCGACCTGCATTGGTTTGGATTTGCGAATGCCGCCGGGGCGACGCTAACAAGTGAAACCGGCTATCGTCTCGCAACGCCGGTGAGTCCGATCCTCAACAAGCTGTTCGTCGAAGCCGGTTTTGGAATTGGCAACATCCTGAACGTTCTCCGCTTCGATGCCGCCTGGCGGCTCACGCACAAGACGGATCGGAATTTCTTCGTGACCGGGACACTGGCGTTTAGCTTCTAAGTTAAGTGCTGCAAGGCATGACGAATGCGGCGTAAGCATTCCTCCTTGCCGATGACCGAGAGGAGTTCGAAGAGTCCCGGCCCCATGCCACGCCCGGTAACGGCTAAGCGGAGCGGGTGAATGAGCTTGCCGGCGCTGACGGCATTGGCTTCGGCATATTCACGGATGATGGCTTCGAGCGCATCGTGATTCCACGTCTCGCTGGCGTCGAGCTTGGGAAGCAATTCGCCGAGACGCGATTTCGCCTCTTCGGTCCAGTGCTTGGATTTATATTTCTCGTCAACATCCGCGAATGTTGGAGCCGCGTAGAAGTAACTTGCAAAATCGACAAAGTCCCAGAGCGTGTGAACGCGCTCCTGCATGACAGCGATGACGCGCTCAGCGTATTCATCGCTGACAACAAAGTTGCGCTTTTCGAGGAGTGGCCGGACGAGCGGGAGCAATTCGTGCGGCGACATCTTGCGCATGTACTCGGCGTTCATCCAGTCGAGCTTTTCGCGGTTGAAGACCGCGCCGCCTTTGTTGACGCGCTCCAAATCGAAATCACGAATGAGATCGTGGATCGTGAAGATCTCCTCCGTCGCACTCGGATTCCATCCAAGCAGCGCGACGAAATTGATGAGCGCGTGCGGCAAGTATCCCTTCTCGCGATAATCTTCGACCGCGACATCACCCTGACGCTTCGAGAGCTTGGAGCGATCGGCGTTCAGCAACAGTGGCAAGTGCGCGAATTTCGGCGGCTCCCATCCGAATGCGCGATAGAGCAGGACGTGCTTCGGCGTGGAGGAGAGCCACTCCTCGCCGCGAATCACGTGGGTGATCTCCATCATGTGATCGTCCACGATATTGGCGAGATGGTAGGTCGGAAACCCGTCGGACTTCAGCAGCACCTGATCGTCGATGGTCTTCGAGTCGAACTCGATATCGCCGCGAATGAGATCGTGAAAGCGAACGACCTCTCCGATGGGAATACGGAGCCGAACGACGTGCGGCTCGCCGGACGCAATGCGCGTCGCGACTTCTTCTTTAGAAAGATTGCGGCAATGGCGGTCGTACATCGGCGGCGTGCCACTTGCTTGCTGCTGTTTGCGGACGGTGTCCAAGCGTTCCGACGTGCAGAAGCAGACGTAGGCGTCGTTGTTGGCGATCAACTGATTCGCGTGCGCACGATAGATCTCCGTCCGCTCGGACTGGACGTAAGGTCCGCACGCGCCGCCGGTGAAGGGGCCTTCGTCGAACTCGATGCCAGCCCACTCCATCGTGCGGATGATGTTCTCGACGGCTCCTTCGACGTAGCGGGTGCGGTCGGTATCTTCGATGCGAAGGATGTTCACTCCGCCGTGATGCCGCGCGTAGAGATAGCAATACAGCGCCGTCCGGAGCGATCCGACGTGAACGTAACCGGTTGGGGATGGAGCGAAGCGAACTCTGACCAAGATAGTGCTGAAGTGCTGATGTGCTAAAGTGCTACGCCGAACGCCAAATCAAGTTAGCACTTTAGCACTTCGAAAGGGTGAGTGATGGGGTTCGAACCCACGACCTCCTGGGCCACAACCAGGCGCTCTAACCAACTGAGCTACACCCACCGTATGTTTCCGCGCGCCCGGCTGGACTCGAACCAGCGACCCACAGCTTAGAAGGCTGTTGCTCTATCCACCTGAGCTACGGGCGCTAATGTCCAATTCACCTGGTAGCCACCTTCTGTGGCCCCTTGCCCGACGCGGAGCCGAGTAACAGGACGTTACTTCGACAAGTTCGCACCCGGCGAAACAGGTCAATTGCGCCGTGCAACCTAGGACTTAGCACGCAGATACATGTTTTCCACGTACTCCCGCACCATCCGGTCGCTGGAGAAGCGCGGCAAGATGCTGGCGATGGACTCCTTCGCAAGCTCGACCCAGCCGTGCGGGATGCCATCGGATTGCTGATCGTAGTACAGCGGGACGACCTGCTCCTCAAGGGCCTTGTAGAGCTTCTCGGAGTCGGCCTGGTCTTGCTCTTCGGTCGAGCCTTCAGTGGCGCCTTCGAGGCCCCATCCGTTCTTGCCATTCCATCCTTCGATCCACCATCCATCGAGGATCGAGAAGTTGGGCACGCCGTTGATCGCAGCTTTCATGCCGCTTGTGCCTGATGCTTCGAGCGGAGCCTTCGGGTTGTTCATCCACACATCGACGCCACGGACGAGATACTTC
>JADGPZ010000071.1 GCA_017882165.1 Candidatus Kapaibacterium sp. | reverse complement strand
GGCGAGACGTGTGATGGAGTCGAGAAGGATAATCACATCCTGCTTGGCTTCGACCAATCGCTGCGCCTTCTCGATCGCCATATCAGCAACCTGCACGTGACGCTCGGGTGGTTCATCAAACGTGGATGCAACCACCTCGGCCTTGACCGAACGCTCCATGTCTGTTACTTCTTCCGGGCGCTCATCGATGAGCAGCACGATGAGCTTGGCATCGGGATAATTGCGAGCGATGGAGTTCGCGATCTTCTGCAGGATGACCGTCTTTCCTGCCTTTGGCGGCGAAACGATCAGTCCGCGCTGACCCAAACCGATCGGACAAATGATGTCCATGATCCGCATCGTGTACTCACCTGGCGAAGTTTCGAGGATGAGTTGTTTGTTCGGATAGAGCGGTGTGAGGTTCGCGAAAAGTGGCCTGTCCTTGCCGAAATCGCTCGGCATGTAGTTCAGTTTATCGACCTTGAGCAGCGCAAAGAATCGCTCGCCCGGTTTCGGCGGCCGCACGGTGCCTTCGATCGTATCGCCCGTCCGCAGGTTGAATTTCTTGGTCTGCGTCGGGGAGACGTAAATGTCGTTGGCCGATGGGAGATAGTTGTAATCAGGCGAGCGGAGGAAGCCGTAGCCATCGGGATGAAGTTCGAGTACTCCGCTTGCTGGCGTTCCGGCGTCTTCCTGCACGACGCCGTTCGATCCGGCGGTGTCGGTCTGCCGTCGCTGCGCGTCGCCTTCGAGGATGCGGAAGATCAACTCCTGCTTCCGCATGTCGGCGTATCCCTCGATGCCGAGCTTTTTGGCGAGATCGTTAAGTTCTACGATCTTGCGGGTCTTCAGTTCACTTGCGTTCAATGCTGCCATGTCTCTGGATGCTGGTTATGGAATTTTTGGCGATCACCTTGCTGCCGGGTTATTGTGGCAGCGTTTGTTTTGACCTTCGGCTCGGGCACCGAATGTGGTGATCGAGGCGCCGAAACTTCGAATGATTGGAAAATCTGATTAGCGCTGCTGAGCGTGGGCGCTATCGAGCGCTTAAATGAGCTTCACATCGTTGTGGAAATTTGTCTTCCAAAGAGTCCCATTATTGAAAAATCTGCCGCGCTCAAAGCCACTGAGTGAAGAATTGCAGAGGGGATTCCGGGTGCTGAATAAATAAACGCTGAATAGCTTACCCGAGGATCGTTCTTCTGGCGAGTTGTCCGCAGCTCACGCTCTCGGCGTGACGTTTGGCAGACAATGAGCGTGAATGGACTCGAAAACTGCCTGTCCGAAGCGAAATTCGTGGACGGGGCTTGGTGCTCAGGAATAGAAACGCCTCCTTAGTCGGCAAAGTTCTTGGCAAAATCACTCATCTGCAAAAATTCCCCACACACGAAGTGCGAGCCAGTGATGAGAATCGTATCCCCGGTTTTCGCTTTTGAAAGGGCAAGTTTGACGCCATTCGGCACATTTCCACCGTCGATTGAGTCAAGTCCCGCAGTAAGAGCGTCCTTGTTCAATTCCGAACTCGGCAACGCGCGGTGGGTTTCTGCCTGCACCGTCACGATACGTTTCGCAAAGGATTTGAGAATGCGAAGTGACCCACGGATTTCCTTATCGCGCATCATACCGAGGACGACTTGCGGCCGGATGCCTTGTCCCACGAAGAAATCATGGAGCCGGAGAATTGCATCCTCATTGTGCCCGACATCGAGAAAGAGTCGGATTTCGCGCTTGCTCAATTGTTCGGAGTGAATCTCTTCCAGACGCGCGCGGAGGCCGGTTAACTGTGAAGTGTTTTCAATAGCACGTTTGATGCTTGGATTGCCGCGGTCGCGCGGCAGTATTCCCAGCGTAACCAGAGCAGTCCGAAGATTCTCTATTTGGTGGGATCCCAGCAATGGAGTTTGAATATGACCTCTCCCTAACAAACTCCTCACTCGTCGGACAAACGTGATCGGCGTGAAAGTTCGCTTGGCAACTCGCAAGAATACAGGTTCCAGACTCTCAGGGCAATTGACGACTGCCGGCGATCCGAACTTAAATATTCCGGCTTTCTCCATCGCAATCGCTTCGAGTGTTGAGCCAAGTTGCTGCATATGGTCGAAGCCGATGGAGGTGACAACGGTGACGAGTGGTTTCTCAAGAACGTTCGTTGCATCCAATCTGCCGCCCAAACCGGTCTCGATAATTGCGATGTCAACCTTGTGGCGTGCGAAGTGATCGAATGCCATCGCGGTCGTGACTTCGAAGAATGTCGCGTTCAGCTCTTCCACCTTTGGCCAGATACGCGCGAGGAAATCGGCGACCTCTTTCTCGGAGATCATTTCGCCGTCAATGCGAATGCGCTCGCGGAAATCGACGAGGTGTGGGGAGGTGTAGAGGCCCGTCCGCTTTCTGGACGCTTGATGTGCCGCAGCCAGCATCGCGGAGACGCTTCCTTTTCCGTTCGTGCCAGCGACGTGGATCGAAGGGTACGTGCGTTCCGGATGACCGAGCGTGTCAAGCAGCACGCGGATGTTCTCCAGCCCAAGCTTCATCCCGAAGAATTCGAGCTTGAAGAGGGCGTCGAGACGCTTAGAATACGTATTTGCCGCCATGCTCAGACCCCGACTTGCTCGCTCTTGCGAGACTTAGACTTTTTCGACGTTGGCGTGACAGTGTTCCGAGCTTCCTGGATGAGTGATTGGGCATTCTCGATGGCGCTCGCACTCAAAGCATCTCCCGAAATAAGCCGCGCCACTTCCTCCGCGTGCTCCGTCGGGTTAAGCTGGCGAAGCCGTGAGGTCGTGAGGCCTTTCGCAGTCTGCTTCACTGCCACATAATGCACATCTCCAAACGCCGCGATCTGGGCCAAATGCGTGATCGCGAGGATCTGATGGGTAGTTGCAAGCACCTTCATTGCGCGACCCACTCGTTGCGCGACGCGGCCCGACACGCCGATGTCGATTTCATCGAAGATGAGAAGACCAACGGGATCGTTCTTCGCCAGCACGGATTTGATAGCGAGCATCACGCGTGAAATCTCGCCACCGGATGCCACTCGTGCCAGCGGTTTTGGCTCTTCGCCGGCGTTGGTGGAAATGAAGAACTCGACTTCGTCGATGCCATTTTGTCGGGCTTCGAACGATTTGCCATCGACATCCAGAGTGAGCGGGTCTTCCCCGCGTGCAGCTCGATCGCGAAAGTCAACGCGGAAGGCTGCTCGCTCGATACCAAGTTCGGCGAGTTCAATAACGATCTCCTTTTCGAGCTTACCTCCGGCTGCGTGCCGGGCTTTGGAGAGCTTCGAAGCAATCTTGGCAAGCTCATCGCGCCGGCCGGCGAGCTCCCTCTGCTTCTCCGCAATAATCTCCTCGAATTCTGTTTCGAACGAGAGCTTGCTTTGAAGTTCGGCCTTCTTCTCCAACACCGCATCGAGCGTACCGCCGAATCTCTTCTTGATGCGTGTCAGCAGTACGATGCGCTCGCGCAACGTTTCCAGACGCTCGGGGTTTAACTCCATGCGTTCCGAGTAACGCGTGGACCATTGGACCACCTCATCTAAGTTGGCAAGCGCGGCGGTCAACTCTGCAAGCGGTTCGCTCAGAGATGGGTCGATCAGTGCCAGGCGCGCGAGCTGTTCTTTGGCCGTGCCAAGCTTCTCGTGGGCGGAGCCGTCATCCTCATACAGCAGACTGTGTATCTCCGTCGCAGCGCTTGAAAGCGCTTCTGCATTTTCGAGCAATCGCAACTCCGCTTCGATATTCGAATCCTCATTCGGCTCGGGATCGACCGCCAGAATTTCCTGAAGCTGAAAGTCGAAGAGGTCGTGCTCCTCGTGCAAACGTGCATCGCGCGCACGAAGCTCTTCGATCTCGCGGATGGCGGCGAGAAGATGCTCGCGCTTCTCGCGGTATTGCGCTCGCTCGTGCATGAGACCGCCGAACTCATCGAGCATGTCGATGTGGTTCGCAATGCGCAACAGCGATTGATGTTCGTGCTGCCCATGGAGATCGACGAGATGATCGCCGAGCGATTTCAGGGTCTGGGCGTTGACCGGAGAATCGTTGAGAAACGCTCGACTCGTGCCGCGCCGGGCGACTTCCCGTCGAATAACCAGCGCGTCTGATTCACACTCAATCGCTTCCGTTGCAAGGAACGTCCGCAGTTGCGAGTCACTTGCAATATCAAACTCCGCCTCGATGATCGCCTTCTCCGCCCCCGAGCGAATGACATCCGCCGACGCGCGATCGCCAAGGAGCAACCCGAATGCTCCGAGTACGATCGACTTACCCGCGCCCGTCTCGCCGGTGATGATGCTCAGACCACGACCAAACTCGACGCGAAACTCGTCGATCAGCGCGTAGTTCTTGATGTAGAGCGAGCGAAGCAATTACGAATTAAGAATGATGAATTACGAATGTCCCGACTTTGAGATTACAACGCATTTGCCTTCAAGGTTCAAACCAAAAAATACGTCATTCTGAGCGAAGCGAAGAATCGCATTCCGTTAGTGCCTTGGCTTCGCATCACGCGATCCTTCACTCCGCTCCGATTCGTTCAGGATGACGTTCTTTGGAAAGAATGCAAAACAAAAATGGGGACTCGATGAGCCCCCATTCGTAATTCTGTCCATCGACCACAATGGATTCGAAATTCGTAATTAAGTTGTTTTGCGTCTCACGTCCTTCGAGCCGAGGGCGCGGAGGTGGTAGAGCTTCGCGCGGCGGACGACACCGGCCTTGATGAAGTCGATCTTCGAGATGCGGGGCGAGTGCAGGGGGAAGACGCGCTCGACGCCGACGCCGTTCGAGATCTTGCGGATCGTGAACGTCTCGTTGAGGCCTGAGCCACGGCGCGAGATGACGATCCCCTCGAAATGCTGAATGCGCTCCTTGTCCCCTTCGAGGACGCGGACGGAGACGTTAAGCGTGTCGCCAGCGCGAAATTGCGGAATATCCTGACGGAGTTGGGCGCTCGTCACGGCGCGAAGTGTCTGTTCCATAGCTATAATTAGTCGTTTTCAGGTCAGGATTTTTTCTTGGTGGGCCGATAACCGCACTCCGGCGCGAGAAGTTCTCTCTCGCCGAGTTTTTAGCGCGGTTCCTGCCGGAGGAACGCGCGTGTCAAACCCCGTTTCCCCGCAGGTTCTGCTCCTCAGGCGTCAGTGGAGATAGACAAAATCGCCGGTCGTTGGGTCGACGACGAACTTCTGTCCCGAGCTGTTTTGCATCACGGTGTTGCCGTCCTGCGCTGCGCCGATGATCTTGAGGTTAACCGCGCGATGCGACGCCTTGTACGCCTGGTCAAACTTCAGGTCGCTCTTCAACATCCCGCCGGATTTGATGGTATTCTTGAACGCACCGTACTTCAGGTATGTGGAGGCTTCGATGTAATGAAGGTCGCCCGTCGCGGGATCGACCCAAAAGTGCCGGCCATCGCTCCGCTCAAAGACCACCTGATTGTTGTGAACTCCCGCCACGCTCACGCCATCGATCTCCATGCTGAACCGATGCGCGAGATTGAAGTCACCCTGGGTCTTGGTCGTGCCTTTCAGTTTCTCCCTGCCGAAGGTGACGCCACTTTGAGCATGCACATTGGGCGCGACCGAAAGCAGTGGCAGCGCGGCGAGGGCACCTGCCATGACATACTTCGAGGAATTCGACATTCGCCGTTTCTTGGATTGTTTCTTACTCATGGTTTTGATTGATTGATGGATTCAGACACTTGTTGTCGCCTTGCGTTTGTGCGTTGCTTTTCTGGATCTCGGGGCGGGTTGCGCGGCCATCGTCCCACGGCAGTTCGGCGAACCGCACCGGCATGGGTGGTCCAAAGGATCGTTCGGTTCGGTCTGCGCGTCGATGGCAGGTCCGAGCTGGTAATCGAATGTGAGTTCCTCACCCCGCGCGATGTCGCGCTTCGCATAAACATACACGCGATCGTCGAAGATAAAGATCTCGCAGTTCGGATCGCAGCTATGATTGATGAACCGTGCATCGTTGCCATTTCGCGCGGCGTCGATCACGGTGTCATGCCGCAGCCGAAACGCATAGACATCCGAGGCCGTGCCATGCGCGATCTCGTAGAGCAGAGTACCGATGGGAAGCCGGTCGCCGGCATATTCGAGGATGCGACACCCGCGAGGGATCTGCTTTTTTGCAAAGACGCCTTTGCCGGCAATGCGCGAACGTCCGACGCGGGTAAATCCGCGGTCCAGGGCGCCGACCAGGGGAGAAATTGCAGCAGTCATTCGTGGGTTCGGAACGCACAAATATACGAACGTTTGCTGCTGTAGTTTTGGAAGCGGTAACCTAATAGGGATTCTGCGCATGGTCGCAAATCGCGCGCATCCATAAGAACCTAGCCAAAGTCGGTTATTCCAGCGTCCCCACCCCATCCCGCGACACGGAGCCTCGCTGCCAGTGGACGATCGAATCGCCGAGCATCCCGGAAATCCGGCGGGCGCCGAGGGGGGTGAGGTGGTAGTTGTCCTGGAACTCCTCGCGAGCAAAGAAGCCTTTGTGATCGAAATTCCAGAGGGGGATCGCCATCTCCTGCGCAAGCGCGAGCGCAGCGTTGTAGCTCTCGGCGCGGTGGTGGTAGGGAATGTCCTGCTCTTCCAGCGTGCGGGGCTTTAGCGGTGCATTGTATAGCGCGACCTGAATGCCATGCTCCTTACATAAACGGACGATTTCGCGTAAGTCCTGATAGTACACTGTTGAGAACCGGTAGTCGCTATCGAGTGGCGGATGGTTCTCGCCGAACATCATGCGGTCGAAGAGATTCAGGTTCGGCACGTCGCGGAAGGCATTGTTCGCGGCAAAGAGATACTGATGCAAGTGGTCCGCGCCGAGCAGGGGAGCGAGCGCCGTCGGTCCGTAGCGAAGGATGTTCCACACCGTCTTCTTCTTCAACTTCACGGTCGATGTATCCTTCGTCTCGAAGAAGGCATGGACCGTTGAAACCGCGTTGAACTCCTGAATGCAAACGCCATAGACAACACACTTTGGCCGGAGGCCTTGCTCGAGCATGGCGCGGAACATCGGCAGGTTCGCCTCAGCGGAGAAGCCGCCCGTGCCGGCGTTCATTGTCACGTATGGCGTGTGCTGTTGCGCGAAGACGGAATCCATCGCGCGCTCGGATACGCCGCGCTCCACGACCGAACTGCCGAGGAAGAGCACCATTTCGCGCTTCTGTGCTGGTAGCTTCGCCGAAAGATCGACCGCCATTTGTGCGCGGAGCAAGCCGTAGAACGTTCGTTTGTTCGCGAGCGGCAAATGCGGAATCGAGATTGTCAGAATCGTGATGACCGCATACGCCACGAATGCGATTCCCAGCGCACTCAGCACAATGGACCGGAATTCCGCGCCAAACTTCTTTATGAATGGTTCTGGCATTAGAATTGGAAATAGACGAATGGAAGACTATTGTCCGATCCTGCGATGAGGACGAGCGCGAGGAGAACACCGAGTGCGACGGCACGGGTGACGACATTCATGCGCCCGAGCAATTGCACGCCGAAGTTGGTGTATTGCAGCGAGTCCATCCCGAGCGTGAGCAGCACGAACGGGACGACGAAGAGCGTCTCGCCAAAGCGCATACCGGGCCGGAAGGCGAGAATGTTACCGATGTAGTTCGCTGCCGCGCCGAAGCTCGCGCTCCGAAAGAGCACGAGCGAGAACGCAAAGAGATTGAACGTGAGGAAGACTTTGAATGGCGTCCAGAAGGTCCACGGGTTTGTGCCGTAATGCTTCGGAATCGTCTCGCCGCGCCATGAGGCCCACGCTTTATGTACCGAGAGCGAGATGCCATGCACCGCGCCGAATGCGACGAACGTCCAGTTCGCGCCATGCCAGAGGCCGCTCACGAACATAGTGATGAGCAGATTCAGATATGCTCGCGCGTGACCTTTCCGGTTGCCGCCGAGCGGAATATAGACGTAATCGCGCAGCCAACTCGACAGCGAAATATGCCACCGCCGCCAGAACTCGGTGATGTTCTGCGAGAGCAGGGGAGTGGCGAAATTCAGATGCAGTTCGATGCCGAACAGCTTGCTCACGCCACGCGCGATGTCGCTGTAACCGGCGAAATCGCCATAGATCTGTATCGCGCAGAGCCACAGCCGCACGACGAGATCGGTGCTCGACATTCCCGCCGGATTCAGAAACGCTCGATCGACAATCGAGGCGAGCGTATCCGCGATCAGCACTTTGCGCAAATAACCGACGAGCATCAGCGCCAGTCCATCGCGTATTTGCTCCTTGCTGACGCGGCGCTTGTGCGTGAGTTGCGGTAATAGCTGGTGTGCGCGAAGGATTGGTCCGGCGACCAAATGCGGGAAGTAGGAAACGAACAGCGCGAAGTCGAAGAAGTCATCCACCGGCTTGAACTTGCCCCAGTATACATCGATGACGTAGGCCATCGACATGAACGTATAGAAGCTAATGCCGATAGGCAACGCGAGTTGAATCGTGATCGGATTGACGTGGAATCCAATCCCGTGCAGCATCGCCTCGAACGACGTGATCCCGAAGTTCGCATACTTGAAGACGCCGAGCACCAAGAGGTTGGAGCCAATCGAAAGCCGGAGCCACAGCTTCATCCTCGGTGTCGCGTGGTGGGCGCCCACTGCGGCGCCCTCTCCGCGCGCCCGCGCGATTGCGTGTGAAGCGTAGTAATCGATGACGACCGTCAGCCCCAGCAGCCCGAGAAACCGCCAGTCCCACCACGCATAAAAAACGAGACTCGCCAGCAGCAAGAACCTGTTCTGCCCCTTGAAGGGCAGCAGGTAATAGCCGATGAGCACAATCGGCAGGAAAATGGCGAAAGCAAGGCTGTTAAAAACCATCGGGTGGCTCTTAACTTTCGGTCAGTCGAAGTTGTGCCGGAGGGGGAGGGCAAATCTGAATCCGAAACCTTTGGCGCGCTTGTGGGTTACACCATTACCATGAAGCGATTTCTGTTTGTAATCCTTCAATTCTTACCGGTGGTCTCGATCGCTACTCCCGTGGATAGCATGATCGGACCGTTTCGGTCACCGCTTGTTATCAAGATCACTGTTCACGGCATTTTCGAGGAAACCAACGATCAGATGGGAAATTCAACTCGTCAGGATCAATTCGGCCCTAATGTCACCATTTATGCCTCGGACACCTCAGCATACATGATACGAGGAGATACAATTTTCATCCCGTCTTGTTGCGTCGGTCGTTTTATTCCGACTGTTCCTCTAAGCTACATTGTATTCGATACACTAACCAGAAGTATGCCTTCGATCTTTTTCATATACGATTACAGCGACGATTATTACCATTGGACTTATGGAACTTGGTATGTTTCTCTAAAGAGCTTCTTGTACGACTCGGTATCAATCTATTCTGCCGATTCAGATCTCTCGTCGCATCTCGTCTACGCCTCATACACTTCTCACTCTGAGAGTCACCCATTTCATAACCCCATTATTGATGTCCGATTGGATTCAGTTCTAGGGCTCGATGTATCTGGAACGTTTGCTCGGCGCAGTTATTTCGCTTCGGTCGAATACGGAAATCAAGAATCTGATATTAGCATTCGGCGAATACGCGGCTATCTGGAAGCCACCTGTGGTCCCTCTTCACATCCCCGCACCCTCGAAATCTATTCCCAGCTCGGCGTGAAGGCCGCAAGCTATCCCATCGCGCCCGGTCAAACCTCCGAAGCAATTGCGAAGCTTCCGTCGGGTCTTTACTTCATCCGCCTCGAAGGCGCGCTGCTGAAGGTTTACGTGCCGGAGTGAGCGCGAGTCACTTAGAAGAAGCTTCTTCTTGTTTTAGCTTCTTTACTTTTGCAGGCCGCTCGCTCGCTTTCCCATTCCGGTGAATCTCCAGCCCGCGCTCCTCCTTATGCACCAGACTCGCCTTGACAAATTCCCGGAAGATCGGATGCGCTTTCGTGGCGCGGCTTTTGAGTTCGGGATGGAACTGCACGCCGACGAAGAACGGGTGTACCTCGCGCGGAAGCTCCACGATCTCGACTAACTTGCCGTCGGGCGAGACGCCGCTCATGTCCATGCCAGCCGCTTCGAGCATCGGGCGGTACTCGTTGTTCAGCTCGTAGCGGTGCCGGTGCCGCTCGGTGATGAACTGATCGTGATAGGCACGGTTGACGATCGAGCCGCGCTTCAGGATGCACGGATAGCTGCCTAAGCGCATCGTCGCGCCTTTCGTCTGTACTTGCTTTTGGTCGGGCATGAGATCGATCACTGAGTCCCTGGTCTCCTTGAACTCAGTCGAATTCGCGTCCTTGCGGCCGCAGACATTGCGGGCATACTCGATCACCGCGCACTGCATCCCCAAGCAAATTCCAAAGAACGGAATCTTCCTCTTGCGCACATATTCGATTGCCTTGATCTTGCCTTCGACGCCACGCGAGCCGAAGCCCGGCGCGATCAGAACGCCATCGATGTCCTTGAAATAGGAGTCGATATTGCGCTTCGGCTCCAGCTCTTCCGAGTTGATCCAGATGAGCTCGACTTTCGCGTCGTTCTCTGCGCCGGCATGGACGAACGCCTCCGCAATCGACTTGTACGCATCCTGAAGCTGGACGTATTTCCCGACGATCCCGATGCGCACCGATTTTGTCGGGTGCAACACACGCTCGACGAACTTCCGCCACTTTGCGAGATCGCGTTTGCCAGTCGTTGGCAAACCGAGCTTTTCGAGCACGATCGTATCGACATTCTCTTCTGCAAACGTCAGCGGCACTTCGTAGATCGTCGGTGCATCGAGCGCCTCGATAACGGCCTTCGTCTCGACGTTACAGAACAGTCCGATCTTCTCGCGCAGTGCTCGCGAGAGGTGATGCTCGCTGCGGCAGACGAGCACGTCCGGCTGGATTCCGATTTCGAGCAGGGTCTTGACCGAGTGCTGGGTCGGCTTGGTCTTCAGCTCTCCGGCACTCGCGATGTAGGGGACGTAGGAAAGATGGATTGAAAGGCAATTCTTCTTGCCGACCTTCATCATGTGTTGCCGGATGGCTTCGAGGAACGGCAGCGACTCGATATCGCCGACGGTTCCGCCGATCTCGCTGATGATGACATCGAAATCGCCAGTCTTGGCGAGTTGCGTCATGCGGCGGCGAATCTCGTCCGTGATGTGCGGCACCACCTGCACAGTCGCGCCCAGATAATCGCCGCGCCGCTCGCGCTGGATAACCTCGTTATAGACCTGCCCCGTCGTCGTGTTGTTGGCGCGGGTCATGTTTACGTCCAAGAAGCGCTCGTAGTGCCCGAGATCGAGATCGGACTCAGCGCCGTCCTCGGTCACGTATACTTCGCCGTGCTGATACGGCGACATCGTGCCTGGATCGACGTTGATGTAGGGGTCGAACTTCTGGATGGTGACGCGCAGGCCACGGGACTTGAGCAGCAGGCCGAGAGAAGAGGAGACGATTCCCTTTCCGAGCGAGGAGACAACCCCGCCTGTAATAAATATGTACTTCGTCTCTCGCTTTGCCTTTGTTTTTGCCACTCTGGATTACAAAAATACGAACACTCGGCGCGTGAACCAAGAAAAGCGGAAGTGCGTGCGGAGAATTGTGGTTTGCATGTAAAATGTTGATCGGAACCTTGCGAGTCCTCGCCTTGTCATCGTCACCGACCATCTTCACTTTCGCATCACGTTTTCTGCTGAGGCCATGACTATGAAAACACTCGCAATTGCATTCACTCTGGCTCTTACCGTGAGCCTTGTCACCGGCGCGACCATCCGCTACCCGGCCAGCTCCGGCAAATCCATCTTCCTCGAAAACAAATGCTCCAATTGCCACTCGATCGCGTCGCAAGGGATTGAACGCGCTGGCTCTCCACCGGCCGGAGGCAATCAGCCGCCGGACCTCTCCACCGTCGGCTTGCGGCACAACGCCTCGTGGATGACGCAATGGCTCCTCAAGGAAGAGGAGATGAACGGCAAAAAGCACCTGAAGAAGTTTTCCGGATCGGATGACGATCTGGCCACGCTCACGTCATGGCTCGCCTCACTCAAGAGCGCGAAGACCGCCGCCGCGCCGACTCCGAAGCCCAAACCGCCGCAGCCGCACGTCGAAGTGCCAAAGGCAGCCGACAGTACCCCAAAGCCGCAGCCTGCTCCCAAGCCTGACTCCGCACCTGCTGCACCCGCACCGGCAACGCCAGCGCCACCGAAGACCACTGGCTCAGCGTTGTCCGACCTTATTTCAAAGCATTCCATTCTCTTCGCCGCTCGCAAGGCGACTCCCGAATCGGACACCGAACTTCGCTACATATCCGATTTACTTCAGAAGTACCCGGCGATCAAGATCGAGATCCGAGGCTACTGCGACTCACTCGAAAGCCCGGCCCATAGCAAAGACCTTTCGAAGAAACGGGCCGCAGCAGTACGACGCTTTTTTCTTGCGCATCGTATTCCGGCAAAGCGCCTTACCACAACCGCCCTGGGTGCTACGCTGCCAAGAGCCTCCAATGCAACCGAAGAAGGCCTTCAAGCGAACCGGCGCGTCGAGTTCAAAATCATCAAGTAGTGTGGAGGCCTTAGCAGGCCAGCCTTACATCCGCTTGATGATCTCGTCGGCGAACTCACTGGTCTTGACTTCGTGCGCGCCATCCATCTGGCGGGCGAAGTCATAAGTCACGTTCTTCGATTTGATCGCCGCTTCGAGGCCGACCATGATGAGGTCCGCCGCTTCCGCCCAGCCCATGTAGCGTAGCATCATCTCGCCCGATAGCACCACCGAGCCGGGATTGACTTTATCGAGATTCGTATACTTCGGCGCGGTGCCGTGCGTCGCCTCGAAAATCGCAGCACCGGTGACGTAGTTGATGTTCGCACCCGGCGCAATGCCGATACCTCCGACTTGCGCCGCCAGCGCATCCGAAAGATAATCGCCGTTCAGGTTTAGCGTCGCGATCACGTCGAAATCCTCGGGGCGCGTGAGCACTTGCTGTAGTGTGATGTCCGCGATAGCGTCCTTCACCAGCAGCGCGCCTTCGGCCAGACGCTTCTTCTGCAACTCGTTCGCTTGCGTTTCGCCGAATGCCTTCTTCTGCTCTTCCCACTCGGCCCACGTGAAGACCTTATTGCCGAACCGCGCCTTGGCAACCGCATAGCCCCAGTCGCGAAACGCGCCTTCGGTGTACTTCATGATGTTGCCCTTATGCACAATCGTCACCGATTTGCGATGATGAGCTAAGGCATAGTCGATCGCTGCGGCGATCAGCCGCTCGGAGCCTTCCTGACTCACCGCCTTGATACCAACACCGACGTGCGGCGCATTCGCGGTTTCACCAATCTTCGCTTCTTTGGCCCACTGATGCACATTGCCCGCTGTGCCAAAGCGAATCTTCTTGAACGCTTTTGGAAATTCCTTCTCGATGAAGGCAAGCACCTTGTTCGCCTCTTCGCTTCCGGCGGGCCACTCGATGCCGGCGTAAATATCCTCGGTGTTCTCGCGGAAGATCACCATATTGACTGCCTCCGGACGCTTGACCGGCGAAGGCACACCCGTGAACCAGCGCACCGGACGCAAGCACACATACAGATCGAGCTGCTGACGCAGCGCGACGTTCAGGCTCGTGATCCCGCCGCCGATGGGTGTGGTCAGCGGACCCTTGATCGCCACCAGATGCTCGCGGATCATGTCAAGCGTCTCATTCGGCAGCCAGGTGTTCGCGCCATAGACTTCGTTCGCCTTCTCGCCGGCATAGACTTCGTACCACGCAATCTTGCGCTTGCCGCCGTAAGCCTTCGCCACCGCCGCATCGAAGACCCGCTTGCTCGCGCGCCAGATATCCGGGCCGATGCCATCGCCTTCGATAAACGGAATGATCGGCTCGTTCGGCACCTTCAGGCCGGTGCTCGTCATCGTGATTTTCTCGCCGTGCGCTGGTGCTGTCAGTTTCTTTGCGTCTATGCTCATGAGTCGGAGGTTCTAAAAAGTTGAGTGTGTAAGGTGATGCAAAAATACGAAGAAGTGGGCCTGTTCATCCAGACACCCGTGCTCGCCAGCGGGAGCGAGCGTTTGTGCTTCATGAACAATTGCGATTCTGACTCACTTTCGCTGATTCCAATAGACAGCGCAAATCTTTTTGATTTCCGATTTTTGTTTGGAGTTCATGAACAGCCTGCGCTGAGACGAATCTTGCAATAAGACAATTGGTGCCCATAGTTAGCTCTATAATTTACAGCGCCGGAATCCTGAATGCAATAGCTTTCACGGATTGGGCTGATTTATTCGTAAATTGTATCCCTGAGGATGGTCCGCTACTCGCCGCGTGTAGTGTGGAGTTGTACTCCACACACCTCGCATTCGGCGAGCGGCCCTGTGGAGTACAACTCCACAGTACAAGGACTCAGGAAGGAACAAACGCTACTTTCGCGACACCCTCGACGAACTCCGCATTCCAGCGCGGGAGATGAATGGAGTAGGACCATAGACGTAGTAGAAGATGTCCCATTCTGAATCTCGCGCCGCGTGTCTTGAGGGACACCTTTTTCTTACCCTGTGTGCCGGGAAGGGCCTCCTTCCCGGCTCTCGAATTGGGTGGGACCGGCAAGGAGGCCCTTGCCGGCACACGGGAGGAGTTCACGATTGCTCGATACAACCTCCTACTTTATCACAGTGAAATTACCCGACGCTTGATAGTCTTCGCTACTCATTTGATACAAGTAACCGCCTGAGGATAGTGCTGACGTTGAAAGCACCATGTGTTGGCTGCCCGATTGCAAAAGCGCTTGAGCAATGGTAGAAATCAAAATCCCCGACGTGCTAAAAATCCGAAAGGTGACATGCTCAGGTTGAGGAATATTGTAAGTGAATTGAATCTCCGAGCTTGCAGGATTCGGGAAGACCTGAACGCTAAGTCGCATCAGCGGTGGCGGTAAAACGTTCATCTCTGCAACAGCGCGATTCGCGTGTATCAGGCCCCCATCACTCACTAAATAGGCAGTGCCATTGGAAAGAAGTTGCCCGTCGAACAAATAACCAGAAGTTCTGACAGGTTGTGTTATCCAATGGATTCCTCCGTCGCTGCTGTAACCGACTAAGCCTGACGCGACGGCAAGCCCATGAAGAGTGTCCGCAAACGATATGGAACCGATCACATCTCCTTTGCCGGTAACAACATTACTCATGTCCCATGTCCACCCGTTATCAGTGCTTCTGGCGAGAACGCCATTCGCGAGTCCGACGACGAGCGTGTGCGGTCGTTGGGCGATTATGCTCTGAATGTCAGATGTGAGATGTGAGTATGTCGGAATCCACGTCGTTCCGCCGTCTGTCGTTCTGGCAAAATTCGCTGCATGCGGCCGTCCCGAATCGGCGGGTGAGATGCCAGATTGTCCTCCCACGAAGCCATTCCAATGGTCACTAAAGCTGACGACGTTGCAGCCACCGAGACTGTTATTGTATGCTTGCCACGTTTCGCCCCCATCCGTTGTGCGGGATACGTTGCCAGCACCGGCAACAAAACCGGTGTCCTTCGTCGGAAAGACCATGCTATTTTGAAAGCCCTGTGTACCTATGCCGTGGGGCGTCCACGATGCTCCGCCATTCGTAGTCTTATGCATGGTTCGGCCAGCAAGGATGTACCCTATACTCGATGTAAGAAAAAGCACACGGTTACCATTTGGGGAGGTTGTTAATTCACTCCAAGTGTTCCCGCTGTCGGTGGTTCGAAGCGTTACTTTCCTCAGCGTTATCGGATCTTGTCCCAGAACGAATCCGGTATCTGGTGTCGGGAATGAGATACTTACAAAGCCGAGCGTCGTATCCCGATAGATTACGTGCCATCCCGGCCCTTGCGGGAGGCTATCGGGCTGCTGCTGAGATTGCGCCGCCGCACTTCCGGCGAGGTAAAACAGGACTGAAAACAGAATGAAAGCTTTCATTGTGGTCTCCTTTGGGTTACAAACTTACAACATAATACGCTTCCGGGAGCCACCCACACCCCGCAACCGAAATTAATCCTGTTACAAACCGTTGTGTGTAGGGTTATATGTACAGGAGCAAGAAAACGTTGAGCGAACTGGCGATACCGATCGGTACCATCCATTCGCGTGCGATGAACGAGGGGCGAGCGAATCGCGTCCTGCGAGAGCGGCCGGTGCCGCCGCAGTCCGCACCGCTCGAGGACCCGGCCATGCACGTGCCGATGGCTCCTGTCGTTGTTGCTCCTGTCTGGTCCGCAACGGAAGCGCGCAGCAATGGATCGCGGAGTGGCTACGTGAGCAAGGCCGCGAAGGCCGAGTTGGAAAAGCTGGAAGATGCCGAGCTGCTCCGCAGATTTCAGTCGGGCGAAGAGGCGGCGTTTTACGTGATTTTCGAGCGGCGGCACAAAGAGATTTACACGCACTGCTATCGCATGTGCAATCGGGATGGGGAGAAAGCCAACGACGCGTTTCAGGATACGTTTATGAAGGTCTTTACACGCAAGGACCTGTTCACGGATGCGACCAATGGCCGCGCGTGGCTGTACCGCATCGCGACGAACACCTGTCTGAACGCGCATCGGTACGACCGGCGTCATCCGACCGAAGGGTTGGAGGACACAGTGAAGTCTGTCGATCCGCGCTACCAGCCCGATTTCGGAACGCCTCCAGCAGCTCTGGGACCTGGACCAGCCTGTCATCGTCGCGTGCAAGGGCTGGGTGATGGGCGGGTCGTTCCAGCGCGC
>JADGPZ010000070.1 GCA_017882165.1 Candidatus Kapaibacterium sp. | reverse complement strand
GAAGGTGGTGTGGTCGTAAAGGTTACAATATCGGATACATCATGCGTCTGGCCCTTTGCATCATAAGTGATCGTAAGGGTAGCACTTCCTGGGTTTGCGCCAACCGGAACCGGCGGCATTGGAGAAATTGAGAATGGAGGTTGCAGTCCGGTTGGAGGGTTCAGCGTATACGCCGCCCCACCGCAGTTCTTAAGCACATACGTTACGGTAACCGAGCTGTCAGGGCACGCATAAAATGTTAGCGTCCGGTCATCGCTTCCTCCACAGAGAGTATCGACAACAATAACAGGGTTGTTGTCGGGCACAACGAACCGCAAGGTCGTATCCTGACACTTCAAAAAAACGGGGTACAATGGCTCATCGAAGACGGGCGTCTTTTCTCGGATGTCGAAGGCATAGTTATGGCCGAAAGTCGGGATTGCAAGCGGCAAGCCGACGGCACCATCGGTGCCAGTGAAGCCGTGGCCATCAGTGGGGGCATTCGCCCCTTGATCTTCTGTAATCGTGATCTCAACATCCTTTACCGGATAGCCATTTGGGTTTACGGTCTCGATCCGGATCGTGCGGTTATTCGGTTGTGTCGGTTCGAGCGTCTGCTGCTGGCACGAACCGAACACGAGCAGAAACAGGACAATGGCTGCGTTGCGATAACCGCGAGCCTGACGAGAATTCAAGTGCGTTCGTAACATTGCTTCGAGTGGAATCAGAATGATAAACCTAATTGAAGGAACAACGATTGGCTTTCGCGAGCGGGAAAGCGATTGTCCAGCATGATGTCGGGACAGCATTGAATCTGCGCGAGCGGAATGACCATGTAGCGGTATCCCAGGTCGGCGGCAAAGACGAATGATGAACTCAATGGCCACAGTTTTCCGACTCCGAGGCTCACGAACCGCCGCTGACGGTTCGAGAACAGCGGCGTGATGAATACGGGAGCGCCCGTTTGGAAGTCGAACGGAATGCCCACGTTTGCGAAGACATTCCACGAGCAACAATTTGCTTCGAAATAATACCGGGCGTGAGCCGAAAGCGGAAAGTAAATAAAGCTATCTGTCGGAATCACTTCGAGCGAGAGTCCCAAGTCCCACTTCCCGATTCGGTATCCGCCCGCGACATCGGCATTGATGTCGAGCTGACTGCCCCCGGCATTCGAGGGGCCGAAGAAGACGGAGTTGTCCTGCGTCAGCCCTCCTTGCGTGACATGCGTGTAGGTACTCGTTCCTTTGAAGCCCGCGCCAAGCTTCGCATCGAAGAACTGGAATCCATCGGAACGGTTATGGCCCCGACAATCGCAGTCGCCACTGTCCTTCCAATGATGAGAGGTATCGATAATTTGTGGTGGCGATGGCTGGCTCCAGCGGATTTCTTCGGGTGGACGAATCGGATCCGAAACCGTGAGGATCCGCTTGACTCTCACGTGCGGGAAGGTAACCGGAGGTGTGGTATCGTTCACTGAAAGTGTATTCAGATCCGTTGTCGTGTCGTGATGCACCTCGGTCCCGATCACGGAGTGGCCGTCTGCAAACTCCACGAAGAAGCCATAGCCCTTCGGAGTCTGATTACCGGAACCAGGATGATCCACCGCTTTAGGTGCTGAGCATCCAGCCGAGAACGCCAGAAGCATCAGGATGGCTAAAACCGGAATCTTCACGGATTTCATTTGGCTTTGCATTTAGGCGATAGAATAGGCTCTCTCAATTAGTTTAAGATGAATGGGACTTTTGGGAATATCGAGATGGAGCGGATGGTCTTGATCATCTTTCACACAGGAACAGGGCACAAATATACGACAACTCTTGCCCCACCCCCCTCCACAAATCACAGAATAATCTATCGGGGGGCGAAAGGTATTTGGGTCGCATTGGCGATCGTGCGGATCACCGGCAAGGTGGCTGAGAGCTTCGGGGTTGCAACGCTGGAATCGCAAATGATCGAGAGGGTGGATTTCAAATCCTGCACATCTCTGACGGAAGGCCGGGGGCTGACGCCTTCAACCCGCTATAAGCCTCCCAGAACGCATTAGAGGCCTTTGGAGCGAGTCGGTTGCCTGAACGGACCCTTGGATAGGGTACTCTCAGGGAGGATCTATACAGAGATGCCGAATTCGGGTGCTGGCTGCTGTGGTGGGTTGAGTTCGCGTTCGACCAAAGCCCACTGAAAGAGAATCGGAGAAATTCGCCCTTCCGAGAGCAGGCGGCGTAATGTGTCGGGACTCGCTTTCAGCAATTGCCCCACTGCAAGGTGTTTCGCAAACGCCGTAAGGTCCTCGTCCAACCGCTGCCGGTCAGACTCAGTAAGCGTCTCTTGAAACTCCTTGTGCAGATCCAGATTGGCGTGCAACATTCTCGAAATCGGTGTGAAGATCGGCGGCGGGAATTCGCCCGAAGATCGGTGTTCTTGCTCTCGATATGGTAACAGGGTACGCTTCAAAAACCTCACTACATACCTCGCGGATGCTCGAAGCTAATCGGCGGATTCGGTTGTGATAGATTAGCGCGTGCGTTTCCTTCCGTGTTGCTTCGAGGAGCTTGCTACCGATCCACCCAGCTTCATGCAATGTTTCTGCCAACTCCAAGTAACGCTCTGGTTCCGATTCGTCCACCCTCTCAATCGCCACACCCGCCTTTATTGCGTGGAGAGTCTTCGGTGCGTTTCGTTCGAAACGAGAGCGGCGCGAATCCAACACCACCTTTTCAAGCATGAACCTCTGGTAGTATGAGGCAAGAGCGTTGAAGCCACTATTTGAATGAAGAGCGGAGCCAATAAAGTATGGTGAAGTCCAAAGCTTCAAGCGCCGAAGTTCAGTACCGACAAGGTGCTTCGTGGCAGCATTGCCGATTCGGAGTTCGTGCCGTAGCAGTGTGGGTGAATCGGATTCACACTGAGCGAGCACTTTGGATGGAATCGTCTTACCCTGCATTTCAATTTGCGCGCTTTTGCAATATGCGAGGAGCGTTACCCGCCCTTTTGGTCCGTTGAAGTAGCATCCGTTATCTTTCGGGACTGGCTTGAACCCCTTTGGACATTTCAGGAGCGAGAGTGACCCATCCAAAGTCTCTACCGATTCTTCGCACAAGTACAGGTCAACCTGCAACACCTGGGCTTCTTCGAGACTAAACCCTGTGATCCGGCTGAACTTTGCGAACGCTTGCCGAACCTCCTTTGGCCCTGCCAGTCGAATGTTGTGCTCCCACGCGAGTTTCGGAACGTTGAGGTTCACAATAAGCGCATAATCCACCTGACGAATAGTGATCGTCGGATTCTTCTTCGATCCAAGAAGAAGATAGGTGTCCGTTCCATCCCACGAACCACAGCGGTCGATTAGCTGCTCAACCTCCCTGCGTGGCAATCGCAGCATGAGGAAGATGTTATCTATGCCGAAGCTTCTGAACATTCCAATTCGGTGATTTTGACAAGTCCTTGAATCGACTCGCGTGCGTACGCTTCATCGGCTCTCTGTGTTATCGCGGGTTGGCGAGTTAGTACCGGACGGCTTTTGAAGTATTCGTTCAGAAGCGAATAACTTCCCTCGGACTGATGAAACCGTGCCATTGGTGCGTATGTCTGTTCGGTCACCCCGATTCCGTCTCCAAGAGCTTGTGCGATTTGTGTGATCGGCACGGAGTTGTTGGAAGCGTTTTGGGCAAAAGAGTGGCGAAGCGAGTGAAAGTGAAGTCCTTTCCGTTCAGGGAGGATCAACTCCCGCACTTCGCGGAAGTTGTTCGCAATATCATATTTGCTGAATGGTGCGCCGTTGTTATTCGGAAAGAGATAGGCTGACTCACGAACACACTCGCGCTTGTGCTGAGACTTGTTTTTGAGTTGGAGGGTCAGCGCGTCGCTCTCTTGTTGTGAAAGAGTCAGATACCGCTCCCGGCCATTCTTCGTTTCAAACCCTTCACTGTTGGTGACGCGAATTATGCCATTGCGCCAGTCGATGTCGCTTGCTTGCAGATGTCTCACTTCCCCACTTCTCATTCCCATTGCCTGGGCGAGGTAGGATATGTTTTTGATCGTCCTGAGCCGGTAGGTACCCTCCGGCATTTGCTCGAAAAACCGTCCAAACTCTGCCCGCTCCGAGTTAAAATAATCTGCGGCTCTCTTCGGTGATTTGGCCGTCTTTATTCCTGCAAACGGGTTGCGGCCAAGTCTTTCTGAGACGACCGCCTCAGCAAGGATTGCACGCATAGTACGACAAGCTCTTGCTCTCGAATGAAGACTATCAAATGTGTTCAGCCATTGTAGGCAATTAGCCCGAGTGATCGAACACAGGGGCGCTGTCCTATCAAAGAACGACGCGAAGATGGCCATAAATGAAGAGTAATCAGCTTGCGTAGCAGATCGTAGTTGTCGGAGCTTTCCCCGTTCGTATTCTTCAAAAAAGTCACCTATTGGCTGCTTATCGGACGCTTGAAGTTGGGCGGAGTATATCTCTTCAAGCACGTCCGCTTCGAGGTCCTTGAGCCGGGATTCCGCCTTGGTTTTGACGGTCTCATTCGTACTGAGTACCCTTCGAATCCGTTTCTTGGTTGCGGGGTCACCGATTCGAATTTCCGCGTACCACTTCGGGCTTCCGGGACGATGGATTAACCGCGACTTCGGTTGCATATTTTTCGGCATAGCATTCCTTCCATGTAGCTTTGGAAGCCACCTGTCCGGTTGAATGCCAGTGTCGAAAGTGCTGTCTCTCATTGAGTCACGTCGCGAAACGTGGCTCTCTATACATAGCAGAATTCGCCGTTAGTTTCTCTCGACTTGTGTGGTTTGGAATCCGTCGCTCTGCAGCATGGAGACCGTCACGGTTGAGAGCTACCTGTTAGGGTGTGTTCACCGTGACACTTTGGATTGTCACGGTTGAACGTCGAACAATGAAGCTCCGAACCATGACAATTTTCCTCGCTCACAAAGCGAGATTTTTGTCCTGAATCGGCATTCCATTCTAGACCAACAGCCGGGGCGGAGTGCCCAAGATGGATTCCAAACGGACCACCGAAAGTAGGCGTTTTGCAAACCGAATCGGCTACAAACTGGCTACAATTGAGGCGGAAGCCGCTTGGAATAAGGCTCTGGTAACAGACTTAAAATCTGTTGGTCGCAAGGCCGTCCCGGTTCGAGTCCGGCTGTGGGCACTGAAGGGGAACGTCTGCGATATGAAGTATGAAGTATGAAGTATGAAGTATGAAGTATGAAGTATGAAGTATGAAGTATGAAGTATGAAGTATGAAGTATGAAGTATGAAGTATGAAGTGTCATTTCATCCTTCATCGATCAAATTATCGCACGGGGTGTTTCCAGATTGGTACGCGACGTTTGAGTTGGTCGATGAAGTCCATGTTAGCTTCGAAGGCTTCGCGTCGGTGTCGGGCTGTTGTGCGGATGTAGACTGCGGCGTCACCGGCCGGTACAAAACCGACGCGATGGATACAGACACACTCGGTAAGTTGATATCGCTCGGTGATTTCGCATGCCATCCGGCGTAGTTCCGCGATCGCCATCTCGCGGAAGACTTCGTAGTCGATGCCGGTGATTGCCTGGGTCTGACCGATGCTCCCCCCCTCTTCGGTGCCACGAACGATTCCGGAGAACTCGACGATGGCGCCCGCGTGGGCGCCCGCGTGGGCGTCCGCGCTCAGATTGTGGGCGCGGGTATGTTCAATCTCGGTATCGACAATGCGAATGTATGGTTCGATCATAGTCCGAAATGCAGTCACCCCTACCCGCCCTGCATTGGCGGAATAATGGAGATGATATCTCCAGCGGTGAGTGGCGTCTCCATGGTTGCGTATTGCGGAACCCTGGTTGCGTTTCCGATCGCATAGAGGCAGGCCTCGCGAAGTGGCGCGAGTGCAGGGACTTCGCAGAAGAGCTGGTCGAGGACGCTGCCGAGCGTCATCGCGCACGATGGGGGGTGCTCTGCGATGGCGAGCGCATACGTCGCTTGTCCGGCGCGTTCTTTTGCGATGGAGTAGAAATGGACTTCGATGGTCACGGCCGTTAGAACACGCGAACCGTCGAATCTATTCGGGATGCTCGAAGCGGGGCGCTACGAAGCGGGGGCGCTTGGAAGCGGGGCATTCTCCGCTGTGCTGACATGTTGCATGGCTTCCATGCTTATCGACCAGTACGGGCGCGTACATGATTACCTTCGGATTGCGGTCACCGACCGCTGCAATTTCCGTTGCACGTACTGTATGCCGAAAGACGGAATCGCACTTGGCCCGCATGCGGACATGCTGAGCTACGAGGAAATTGCGCGGCTTTCGGAAATATTTGTCGGGCTGGGTGTGCGGAAGCTTCGTCTGACCGGCGGTGAGCCGCTGGTGCGTCATGGCATCGAGGGTCTCTTCCCACAGCTCTCCGCTCTTGATACCGAGCTTGCCATTTCGACGAACGGTGCGCTGCTCGTGGAGCACTTGGATTCGCTGTGGGCGCACAGGTTCCATCAGTTGAACATCAGTCTCGATACTCTGTATCCGGATCGGTTTCGAGCAATCACGGGCCGGAATGCGTGCGAGGATGTTCAGCGGGCAATCCGGGCTGCGACGGCCTACCATTCAGGTAC
Source organism: Candidatus Kapaibacterium sp. (assembly GCA_017882165.1). Lineage (GTDB taxonomy): Bacteria > Bacteroidota > Ignavibacteria > Palsa-1295 > Palsa-1295 > PALSA-1295. Next base: position 10,137 of record JADGPZ010000070.1, on the reverse strand, counting down.
CGAGCGTTTCCAATCGGTGAAAGTCAACACGGTGTTGATACGCGGGATCAACGACGACGAGCTACTCGACTTCGTTCGGTTCGGCGAGGAGTTGAGCAGCCTGGCAGCGGGTGGTCCGACTGTGGAGATGCGATTTATTGAGTACATGCCGTTTCGCGGGAATGCGTGGAGTTCAGAACGGAGCCTGCCGATGAGCGAGATGCTCGCGGCAATCGAGCGCGTGTACGATTTAGATGCAATTGAATCGAGTGAGGTCACTCGATCGCCCACGATCCATCCGGGTCCGGCAAAGTCTTTCAGGGTAGCCGGTTCGAATCTGAGACTCGGATTCATCACCACCGTCTCCGAACCCTTCTGCGGCGAGTGCAGCCGGTTACGGCTAACCGCCGATGGCACACTCAGGACATGCTTATTTGGAGACGACGGAGTAAACCTGCGCGATATGCTGCGTTTTGGAGCGAGAGAGGAGACGATCGCTTCTGCGATTGAATCCGCTGTGCTAGACAAGTGGCGCGAACATCCACCGGTGCATGAGTTGGCAGGTTTGAACACACGCGAGATGATTGCGATTGGTGGATAACACTTTCAATAATGATAGACGTATCAGGTAAGTCATCTACACTCCGCACCGCTCGTGCCTCGGCGCGTCTCACGATGAAGCGCAAAACTATTCAGGCGATTCGCGAAGGCCGCGTCCCGAAAGGCGATCCGCTTATGGTTGCGCGCGTCGCTGCCACGCAAGCCGCGAAGAACACGCAGCTCATTATCCCCTATTGTCATCCACTTCCACTCGATTACGTGGGCATTGATTTTTCACTTGGCGAGGATTCGATTGAAGTGCGAGTCGAAGTGAAAGCTGTTTGGAAGACGGGCGTCGAAATGGAAGCGATGACGGCAGCAACTGTCGCGGCGCTGACACTCTACGACATGCTCAAGATGATCGACGGCGATCTCATGATCCAAGATGTGCGGCTCGACGCCAAGACCGGAGGGAAATCGGATTTCAAGGAAGCGTTTGCAGTGCCACTCCGGGCCGCCGTCCTCATTCTCTCTGATTCTGTCTCGACAGGATTAAAGCGCGATACCGCTGGCGAAGCAATCGTTGCGCGTCTGAGAACGGAAGGAATGATAGTCGAAGATTCTACCGTGCTCCCAGATGACGAAACGCTGATCGACGAACGACTTCGCCTTTATGCTGACGAGTTGAAACTCGACATCGTCCTCACAACCGGCGGCACGGGTCTTGGCCCCCGCGATGTGACACCCGAAGCAACACGCCGCATCATCGATCGTGAGATTCCGGGACTTGCAGAGAGGCTCCGCAGCTTTGGTTCGCAGCGGACGCCACATGGTTCGCTTTCGCGGGCGATTGCTGGACAGCGTGGAAAAACCATCATCGTGAATCTACCTGGCTCGGAGCGTGCTGCCATCGAATCACTCACAGTCTTGTTGCCAGCCTTGCTCCATGCGTGCAAGATTGTCCAGGGTGGCGAGCACGTTGAGGCCGTTTCTCGCAGCATTGCTGACTCCAAATGATCACGTTTGAAGAGGCGCGGCGGCGGCTTTGCGAGCAGATCAAGCGTGGGCGCGAGCCAGGGCGCATCATCGAGCTGCCACTGCTGGAATCTCTCGGTCTCGCGCTTGCGAGACCCGTCTCGGCGCGCTCGGACAGCCCAAGGTTTGATTCCTCCGCTGTCGATGGCTACGCAATTTCGCTGCCGGATTTTGCTGACAGCCGTTCTGTATCTCTCCCAATTGTGGGTACTGTCCATGCCGGTACAACATCGCGGAGGCGACTGAAACCTGGAACCACGCAGCAAATTTTTACAGGTGCCCCTGTTCCAGTCGGCAGCGATGCAATCGTGATGCAAGAGGACGTCGTTCTCGATAACCATCAAGTTACATTCCATGTGTCTCCAAAGCCAGGCGCAAACATCCGTAAACGTGGCGCAGAGTTGCGGCGCGGCGAAAAGCTCTTTGAGGCTGGCACAGTCATCACGCCGTCGGTTGCACAAACGCTCGCCGCGTGTGGGTTTGCGCGAGTGAAAGTGCATTCTCGTCCAACTGTTTCTATCATCATCACCGGCGATGAACTGCGAACTCCCGGATCGACGCTCAAGCATGGCCAGATCTGGGACTCGAACGCGACCGCGCTGAAAGCCGCACTGCATGCTCTCGGAGTTACCGACGTTCACACGCAGCATGTTTCGGACAATCCCGCGAGCACCACACGAGCCATTCGCACTGCACTCGCCCGCTCGGATGTCGTCATCGCCACCGGTGGTGTCTCTGTTGGCGAGCGTGACTTTGTGAAGGAGGCATTTGCCTCGAACGATGTACATGAAGTCTTTTGGCGCGTCAATATCAAACCCGGCAAGCCGATCTACTTCGGCACGAAGCGACAGAATGGCAAAACCAAATACGTCTTCGGGTTGCCCGGCAATCCCGTTTCCGTGATGGTCACCTATCAGCTCTTCGTGCGACATGCGATACTGCAAATGATGGGGCACATCGAAGACAATTCGACAATTCGTGGCATCCTTGCTTCGCAGCTCAAGAAGTCCGATTCGCGAACCGAGTTCGTTCGTGCATACCAAGAATTCACGGGCGTTTCATTGCCAAAGATTGTCCCGCTCAACGCACGCGAGTCGCACATGACGACCGGCATGGCCAAGGCCGACTGCCTCATTGTCTTCCCCGCCGAGAAAGGAATCCTCGATGCCGGAAGCGAAGTCGAGATCATCCCGATCGAGTGGGCTGCATACTGATACCATGCCTTCCACGGATCAACTGCTCCTGCTCCTCCCGCTCATTTTTCTGGTTGCGACGCTCTATTCGAGCGTCGGACATGGCGGCGCGTCTGGCTATCTCGCAGTCATCTCCCTGATGGGATTTGCCACGAAGTCATTCGTGCCGATCGTCCTCACGCTCAATGTGCTCGTGGCCGGAATCAGCTTCATCAATTACCGGAAGCCCGGCGCGTTCGAGTTTCGCAAGCTGCTCCCCTTCGTCATCACATCCATTCCCGCGGCCTACCTTGGAGGTATGCTGAAAGTATCCGACGCGACATTCGAGATCATCCTCGGCCTCGCACTACTCGCAGCAGCTTTGCGACTGCTCCTCGGAACAAGATCTGGCGTCAGTACTTCCAAACAATATACCCTACCCAGCGTGGGCGCTGGCCCTATACCCTATACCCAGAATTCGTGGCTGATCGCTCTTCCAATCGGACTCGTCCTCGGCCTCGTCTCCGGCATGGTCGGAATCGGCGGTGGTGTATTTCTCAGCCCGATTCTGCTCTTCCTCGGCATCACCGACATCAAAGGCAGCGCGGCGATGGCAAGTGCATTCATCGTGCTTAACTCGCTCGCCGGACTTGCCGGACATGCAAGCACTCTCTCGATTTTCTCCGGCGGTGACTCGGTCGCAGCGATCGCGCTGATCGCAGTTGGCATTATTGGCGCGCTCCTCGGCTCCTACTGGGGCGCGCGCAAAACCCAGCCGCGCACACTACAGTATGTGCTCGCATCTGTGCTTGTGTTTGCAAGCGTGAAGTTGCTGCTATCAGCAATCTCGTAGAATTGCCTCTGTGCCCTGACGTCTGAAGCAGTGACCCTCATTGTCATTCCCGCGAAAGCGTGGGCGCGAGCCGGGAATCCAGGTTCTTTCCGCCGGTCCCAAGTAGTGCAGCCGCCCACGCTCATGCGTGTTCGATCTGCAGCCCAGTTCACCGAATCGGAAGTTAAGCGAAGAGTACCCCTTCCATCTATTACAACGTTGTTCGACCCCTCCGGTGTTGCAATGACATCATAAATTTATATACTGATGTTCATTTTGTGGATAAGTTTATTTATCTTACACATCACATTCATCATTACGAAGAGACCCCCTTCCACCCTATATAACAAGGTTCGACACCCTAGGCATCGCAAATTTTCTATGAATTCTGAAAAATTGTAGTGGCCGGGTTTCCTGGCCCGGTCCACATTGTCATTCCCGAGAAAAGCCTGCCCTCGACCTGATCGGGGCAGGAATCCATGGTTCATCGGGTCAGTACAATCTGCCCTGAAGCAACTTGGGAGGCGGACCGCAAGCGGTAATAATAGACTCCGCTCGCGAGTCGGCTTACATCGAGTGCGCCTGTTGCTGTCACTGTCGTCGCAAGGGTGGTCCTTCCAAGCAAGTCCGTTAGCGTGAGGTACGTGGAGGCCCAGCCCGATGGCAGTTCGATGGCGAGCTCATCGCCGTGTACGTTGACCTTTGGCGACGTGCTCGCCTCGGTAGATACCAGAGCATCAGAGCACGGGCAAACGAGCCCAGTAAACGAGTACGTTACCATCGCTGAGTCCGATCCACTGCCATAAGTGACACGGATCCACCCTCCTACTGGAGAAGTTGCCAGTCCGAATGGCCATGCAACGACGATCGAATCGACCGAACCACCCGGGATGACCTGGCCAACCGTTGGACCATCTACAATTCGATAGTTGAAGCCGGGACCTCCGCCAGCGAGATACGTGTAGATAGTACGGACGGTGTCTGGAAACCGACATGGGTTTCCAATGCTGTCGCGAAACGTCACGTAAGCCGAGTCGCACGTCCGCACGCATCCGAAATCCTTGGATCGGCCAGTAAGCGCGAGCGGAGTTGGATCGACTTTGTGCAGAACTTGGATTGTGATGGGTATGACTGCGACGGAATCAAAGCCGTCCGCAAGCCTATAATGCCAGACAAGGCTATCTCTGTATGTTCCTGGTTGACGCGCATTCAGACGCACATGGACCGCCAGGAAGTACGGTCCCGCAGCCGTGTCGGCCGGGAAGAGTTCAATGGGGCCATTCTTCAGGAGACCGCCGACCGAATCGATGATGATGTTAGTGTCTGTCGGATTAGCCATCGAAACGGATTGAATCCACATCGCTTCGCAACCCGTGTTAAAACAGTACATGGCTGTATCGCGGCTAGAAGGCCGAAAGCATGGGTAATTCATTTTCACACTAAGCCCAGTCCCAAAAGGCCCGATGCCGCTGCCGTGTACAAATGCGGCGACAGCGAATGTGACCGGAGTACCAGCAGAGTCAGGCGTAATGGTGATTGTGGAAGAATAGCTGCCTGGAGTGCTCGCTTGCGCATGGATGCATATTCGCTGCGTCCCTCCTTTGCCGTTAATCACGAACGGAGTCGTCGGCGCGCTCACATGAATCACACCAACTCCGGATCCCGTTATCGATATCGACTTTACTGTAATATCGGAGCACGTTGTATTGAAAATAGTAATGCAGGTATCCGAGGCCTGACAGGTCGCCAGGTCAAAGTATATGATACGATTCGAAGGACGCAGCCCTGTCGGCATTCCGTTGCCCGAGAGTGCAACGGTGTCCACATGGCGCACGCTGCCGCTGCTCGAAACGAGAAGCAGAAGAGCACTATCCGGAGGGGTCAACTGTGGTGTATACCGCACTTTCACCGAATCAGCACCGCAGAGCATTCGAGGTGTGGTGAGCGGAGAGGCTAACGAGAAATTCGATCCACCAGAAACGACCTGAATCGTATCGCTAAGCAGGGTATCGGTACCACACGCGGCACACCCGTAGAGTCCAATGACGGTGTCAGACACAAAGCATCCCGAAATCGCGAAGTTCACACCGCCGATGGGGTAATGATGCACCGGGACAGGCGTCGGCCGTTTGATCGCTTCGAGCACACCGCCCGAGGTAGCCCAGATCGAGTCCATTCCAACATAAGATCGTAAATCGATCGGGGTGAGAGGACCGTTCGCCAACGCAAACCAGCTGTCCCCATCGTCGATCGAGTAGAGGAGACCCGATCCAGTGGAATCGGGAGCTACGATCAAGCATGGGTCGCCGCCCATGCATTCGGTGACAATGGTATTCGATTGGGTAAATCCCGCGAGGGGCCGCCAGATATTCCCGTTGTCCGAGGATTCGTATATTGCACTCGTCGCATTCTGAGCGTCATAGCTGCTCGCAAAAAAATTATTCGTATTCTTGATTGCAACGGGTTGGATCGCGCGCTGGTCTATCAGGATGGTGGCCCAAGTAAGTCCGCCATTGTGTGAAACGAGCCAAAACGGATATTGCGGTGGAAAGCCGGCATTCGCACACGGATTGGGAGCGCCTTCGGTGGCCAGCACAATATCGGTCCCATTCCACGATGCAAATCCGGTGTAGTAGCACTCACTATCGAGCGAGGGAAATGTCGGGATATTGATCCTGTTCCATGTGGCACCGTGGTCGCCAGATACCCACGCGCCGGGGCCCGGAAAGCCGCCGATATCATCGACACCACCACTCGAAGCGAACAGCTTGCTATTCTGTTTGTCATAGTAAAGGCCACGGACTTCCGCAGGGGCCATGGTCAGGAAATTCCACGAGGCGCCGCCATCCGTCGTCTTTAATATGCCGGAAACTCCCGCGAGTGTATAGTAGCTTGACTGTGCGCCGTAGATGGCGGCATAACCAACGAGTGTATCCTCGAAGGTAAAATCCACAACGGAGCCATCGGTCCAATCGCTCGGCAGTGTGCTGGAGAGCCATCTTGTCACAGACCAGTTCCGATACAGGATTCGCTGTGGACCGCCGAGCACGCCACTCCGAAATGCCGGACCGGCATTCACAATGCGGCCTTCCTCTTCAAGCCATCGGATACTCGTGATCGTGAACGGAAGGGTTGTATCCTGGTGCCATTGAGCACTCAACAGTCCGGGGAATCCAAGCAGACCGCAAAAGAGTAAGATCGAAGCACGCCATGCCATAACCGTAAACGATTAGATGAACGTAAGAGTATGAACTCAACTTTTGCAACGCGGGGTATGGGACAAATGATTCACGCTAACCGAGAAGGTTCCAGGCCGTTGTCAGGGCCTGGATTCCCGCCCCCCCCCCCGATCAGGTCGAGGGCAGACCTTTCGCGGGAATGACAATGTCGGACGGCTAATTCCCGCTGAACGTCACCTTTTTGCCGACGGAGCTGAGTCCGAGCAGCGCGTCGTTCGATTGGAAGATGGCCGACAGGTATTCCAACTCCGATGCGCAGCCGCGCGCTTCATCGACCAATCGCTCGGCGGTTCGGAGCGCGAGCGGAGCTTTCTGGCGAATGCGCTTTCGGAAGCGATCGATCTCGTCGGTCGTGAGTCCGCTGGCGAGCGCTCCGTCAGCGCCACCCTCGCCGAGCAGTTTGTCCACAGTGGTGTCCGCAAACAAACTGTTAATCGCCGCCCACGGGCGATGGCTTTGCGCGACCTGTTCGGATCGGCTGCGGCCATTCGTGCCATCCAACAGCGCGAAGTATTCGTCCACGGAAATCACGCGATCGATCAGCCCGACCTGCGCGGCCTCGGCCGCGCCCAGCATATCGCCGGTAAGGATCAGGTACTTGGCAATGCCTTTGCCGGTTCGTCGAACCGTTCGCTGCGTGCCGCCAAGTCCGGGATAAATGCCGATGCCGGTTTCGGGAAATGCAAGTTGCGCATCGGGCAACGCGAAGATCTCATCAGCGCAGAGCGCGAGTTCGAGTCCGCCACCAAGCGTCATGCCATTGAGCAGCGCGATGACGCGCTTGGGACATTGATCGATCCGCTCGTACACCTGCTGCGCACGCTCGGTGAATTCGACGATGCGTTCGATACTCCCCTTGCGAATGTTCTTGATAAAGAATCCGATGTCAGCGCCGGCGACAAATGCCTTGCCGCTTCCGGTGAGCACGATCGTATCGCAATTCGTATCGCGCGCGGCTTCTTCAAGGCAATCCGAGAGCTGTGTAATGACATCCTCGTTCAACGCATTCAGATCTTCAGGCCGCTCGAAGGTAATCACGGCATTCCGACCCGCACGCCGGAGCGTGACGAATTGGAGTGGCTCGAATGCAGGCATTCTGGGCGATCCAGGCTCCATCCCCTTTGGCACTGCAGATGTGTATCGAGTTGCGATGGCGCGCACGAGCGCCTCAACGGCGTCCTTTCCGGCCGCTTGCATGAGATCGACCGGTCCCTTGCGCCATGCAAGGCCGATGCGCGCGCCGCGATTGAGTTCGACGGGCGAACAGACTTCTTCGGCCAGGATTTCTCCGCACACGAAGAACACGACGCCGAGCATTCGCTCGCGAATCGTCTTTTCGACTGCGGGGTCAATTGTAGCCGGAGCCTCCGCAGCGATCTCCCACGGCACATTCTTCGAACCTTGTTCCCGAAGTAATTTACTGACGGCATAGAGTGGGCCGAGCGGTTCGAGTGTCCGTTCGGCGTGATAGGCAATGGCCACGCCCGTCGCATTCATCAGCGCGAACGGTCCCATGCCAATTTGGAATGCACTGCGGCAGATGCTGTCGATCATCGCCGCGGCCTCGGAGCGGTTCTCGCCGGCGACACCCTCTTCGAGCAACCGCGTTGCTTCGTTCAGCCACGGCACGAAGAAACGATTGACGACGAAGCCAGGCCGATCGCGACACACGATGGCGTCTTTGCCCGTTTCAAATGCAAAGCGCTTGAGCGCCTGGACCGTCTCATCCGAGGTACACTCGCCGGGGATGATTTCGACCAGCCGATTCTTCGCCGCATGGAAGAAGTAGTGCACGCCGCAGAATCGATTTCGATTCGTGACGGATCGCGCCAGCAACGAAACTGAGAACGATGAGGTGTTCGTCGCGATGATCGTATCGGGCCGCAAGATCAAACTAAGCTGAGCGAAGAGCGCTTTCTTTGCTTCCAGATCTTCGAAGATCGCTTCGACCACGAGATCGCACGCGGCAAGGTCCGCGGGCGTGGCAGTACCGTGTATGCGTCCAACAATTTCTTGCGCGGACTCCGGTGTAAACACCTTCCGTTCCACGCCTTCAGCAAGGCTTGCTTTCAGCGCGCTCATGCCGCGCTCGACGTAGCCCATCGTCCGATCGTGCAGGATGACCGTGAACCCTTCCTGCGCAAATTTCTGCGCAATCGCCGCGCCCATCGTTCCGGCGCCAATGACGCCTACCGTTTCGATCGCTTTCATAGATTACTCCTTATGATGATGTGAGATCACGATGATCTCACACTCATCCATACTGGTTTTCGTTTTTCGAGGAATGCGGCGATACCTTCGTTGGCATCGTGCGTTGACATCAGTTCATCGACATAGAGGCGTTCGAGCCTCGGAAGATGCGTTCGAAGGGTTTCTGAAAAGACCGAGCGCTCCGCGCTCACGGCGAGTCGCAAAGAACTTGCGCTTTTCGGAAGCAAGTGCGTCTGAATCCAACTGTCTGCAGCTTCGCGAAGGGCATCTGGTGTCGGATACAACTTGTTGACCAGGCCCATCTCATAAGCGTGTGCCGCAAGGATATTCTCGCCGGTCATGAGGCACTCCTCGGCCCGCGCATAGCCAAGCTTGAGTGGCAACAAGATGGACGCCGGAGGCGGGAATACGCCGAGATTGATCTCCGGCTGTCCGAAGACTGCCGTCTCATCGGCAAAGATCAGATTTGCAGCGAGCACCAGTTCCATCGCCCCGCCAAGACAATATCCGGATACAACTGCGATGACTGGAATCGACAGATTTGCAACATCCAGGATCAGCTCGTGGAAATCGTGGATCATTCCAGCGGCGTGCTCCCGCTTGTGCTCCTCGACGCTGGCTCCGAATGAGAAGTGCTTTCCCTCCCCCATCAAAATTACGGCCTTGACGCTCTTATCCGCTTTGATCGTCTCAAGGACGCTCCTCAACTCATGCATCGCCGCACGACTAAGAATATTCCCCTTGCTGCCACCGAGCGTGATCCGCACGCAGGACGGCTCCGGCGCGCCCGTGGCAAGCGCCCGTTCAACCTTCATGCACCGCAGATCCGCCGTTGCCATCATGATGCAGTCTGAAATTGCGGCGAAATCTCACGGACGAGTTCTTCCGACCAGGGCGTACCTTCGGCCAGCAACTGTCGCAGGCGAATGAAGTCCACTTCGCGGTGGTCTTTCGGTCCATCGTTGAACGCCTTGAATCCCGCGTAAGCCTCTGTCATCATATTCAGACCGAGCCACTCGCGATTGCTCTCTTTGTTCGCGTCCCAGTGCTCGAGCTTCTTCTTTCGCATCGAGCCGAGCGTCTTCGTCATACAATTCGGGAATGTATTCATCAGCTTGGTGCAGAGGCG
>JADGPZ010000012.1 GCA_017882165.1 Candidatus Kapaibacterium sp. | reverse complement strand
GCATCGGCGAGTTCCTGCTCTCGCATGATGACATTCGCATCCCGCAGCATGGGACGATTTACAGTGTCAACGAGGGCAACTACCATAAGTGGGATCCGCGCGTCCAACACTACATTGATTGGGCGAAGATGGACGTGCCTGCAGAAGACAAAAAAGCGTACACGCTACGCTACATTGGCTCCATGGTCGCCGACGTACACCGGACGCTGCTCTACGGAGGAGTATTTCTCTATCCGGCGGACGTGAAGAGTCACAAAGGCAAGCTGCGTCTGCTTTATGAAGCAAATCCGATGTCGTTCGTTGTCGAGCAGGCAGGCGGCAAGGCAAGCGATGGTTCACGGCGCGTGCTCGAGATCGAGCCCGAGCACTTGCACCAGCGGACGCCGCTCATTGTTGGCAGCCCTAAGAATGTTGAAGAAGTCGAGCGATTTTTGAACCGCTCGGCCAGCCGTTAGTTCTGCGCCTTATTCAGCAGGTTCAGCCCTTCGGATGAGCGCTCGAGCTTAAGGTCGCGGATCAGGTCCTGTACCATCGCGCGCTCTTCGTCATCGACCAAATGGAAGCTGATCATATGCGGACTGCCAGCCTTCACCGCCGCAAGCGCAGCGTGCGCGACAGCATTCCGAACATCGTCTGCTTCTCGCTCCGTGAGGCGGCCAACCACAGCCGCGAGGAGGGAGCGAGCCCGTTGAAACCTCGCAGTGTCCCAGGTGCCGCGGAGCATCGGTAGCAGCCCCATATCGGTGCCGATGGATTCCAGGTCGGAATGCGTAGCCAGCGCGAATCCACGCTGGAGCGTTTCCAGGTATTCCTGCATCATCTGGAATTCGGCGGTCGAGGTTGCATCGTCGCGGACGACGATTTGCATGATCGGAGCCAACAACAACCCGGCGAACGCGAGCTTCGAGGGCGTAGTATGAGAATCTTGCCAGAGGCCAAGCGAACGGAGTTCTGTGACCTCAGCGACACCAAAGAATTGGGGATTTTCGAGCGAAATAAGCATGGAACAGTCGATCAGTGATGAATGAGGCTAGCTCAAACCTAATTATTCTCAATAAATTTCATCCCGGCCTCGGCATGACGTCGGAGCAGCGGCGCGACTCGGTATCGCTCAGGCCCATATTCACCGGCCAGCGCATCTAGCACAGCAACAATTGCCTCCGCACCGATTTCGTCACACCAGGCCAAAGGCCCCTTCGGATAGTTCGTACCAAGCTTCATTGCGGTGTCAATGTCTTTCGGCAGAGCCACCGATTCCTGCACAGCAAAGGCCGCTTCGTTGACGATCATCGCCAGCGTTCGGGCAAATATACCGGCAACGCAGTCGCCGATCTGCTCGCCGGTTTTGCCAAGAGAAGACAGGAAATTCGTCGCAACTTCGGTAGAATAGGTGGCTCCAAGCGGTAGCGAAATCTCGACGGTCTTCTGTCCCTCGAAGTGGTGAGGAAAGATCGGCATGCCAAGCACTGTGGTCGATCCTCCCAGCGCTTGGGCCACAGTTGTGGCGGCCATCGTGAGTGTGTTCGTCAGAACCGGCACAGATGGAGCAAGCTCCGCAAGCACGGCAAGCTTCTTGTCGCGGTCGAGAAAGATGGCGTCGAGAATCACATCGGGCGCATCAACGACGATCTCAATCCCTGACTGTGCGGAGAGATACCGCACAAAACCATCGCGGTAGACTTCGTCAGTGATCAGTTGAACGCGCAACGGTGTTATCCTTCTAACTTTGCGTCGAGGACCGCTTGTGTCTGCTTTTCGCGATAAACGAGCAACTTCTCGCGGAGGGCTGGGTCGGTTGTGGCGAGCATGGCTATGGCAAGCAATGCGGCGTTCTTTGCGCCGGCCTTACCGATGGCGAGCGTGCCGACCGGTATGCCGCCGGGCATCTGCACCGTCGAAAGAAGCGAATCCATACCTTTGAGTGCCTGACTCTCGATCGGGACGCCGAGCACGGGCAGCAACGTCTGCGCCGCGAGCACTCCGGCCAGATGCGCCGCGCCGCCAGCCGCGCCAATGATAACTTTCAGACCGCGCTGTTCCGCACTTTCAGCATACTCCGTCACGGCACGAGGCGCGCGGTGGGCGGAAAGGACTCTATACTCGTGGGGGACACCGAATTCCTCCAGGACGTTGTGCGTCTCCCGCATCGTGTCCCAGTCGGAGGCGCTGCCCATGATGATACCGACAATTGGCGCTTGCATATTCGTTCGCGCCTAACAGGGCGGGTCTTGACGTGGTTTCAGGCTTCCGGGGCCGATGCTGTCCACTGATTGAGGGATTCGCCCTGTCAAAGCGATTGTTGACACGGCAGAAATATTGCTAACAACGAGTATGAGTAAGATCGCAGTTATTTTGTCAGGCTCGGGCTATCTCGATGGCTCCGAGATCCGCGAGGCCGTCGGCGTTTTGTGGGCACTAAGCCGAGTCGGCGCGGAAGCCCACTGCTTCGCGCCCGACATCGATCAGCGCGATGTCATGGACCATCTGACCGGCGAACCGGTTGCCGAACGCCGTGAGGTACTCGTGGAGTCCGCTCGTATCGCCAGGGGCAAGGTACGGCCACTGGCGGAGCTTCGCGCGAGCGAGTTCGATGCACTCATCATGCCCGGAGGGTTCGGAGCGGCGAAGAACCTCTCCACATTCGCCCATGATGGCTCGAGCGGGACGGTCCTGCCAGAGTTGGGATATATTCTGCACCAATTCTATGAAGCGCAGAAACCCATCGGCGCCATCTGTATCGCTCCGGCGGTTCTGGCGCTCGCATTTCCCGGAAAGAAGATCGAGCTAACCGTTGGGGCGCCCGGCGACGCCTCTATGGAAATCGAAAAACTCGGCCACACACACATTGCCACCAAGGCACACGAGATCCACATCGACCGCACACATCGCATCGTCACCACTCCGGCCTACATGTATGACGATGCTCCTCTCCACGAAGTTTTCGAAGGTATCCAGAGCTTGGTGGATGAGATCGTTTCGCTCGCCGCTAACCGCACCCTGCGGAAAGTCGCGTTAGCGGAAGCCTGAACGAATGCGTCCCACACGCGCGGAGATTCATGTCGAGAACTTCCTGCACAATCTTCGGATCGTGCGGAGCAAGATCGGCGAGCGGGCGCAGATCATGCCGATCGTAAAGGCGAATGCCTATGGCCACGGCCTTGATCTCATCGCGCACGCTGCGATCAAAAGTGAGGAGATCAGCTACTTTGGCGTCGCGACGGAAGAAGAAGGGGCAAGGCTTCGCCGTCTCACTTCGCTTCCGATTCTCGTTCTCACCGGTGTCACGCCGGATGAGACCGACTTCTTCTTGCAGCATCAACTGGATTTCACCCTTACCGATCGCGAGACGCTTCATGCGATTGCGGCGCAGGCGCGGGCAACCGGCGCGAGAGCGAGAGTGCATCTCAAGGTGGACACCGGGATGCGCCGCATGGGCATCGAACCGGAAGACGCGATTCCATTTTTGCGAGAGATCGTAGCGCTCCACGAATCGGTCGAACTTGTCGGACTCGCAACGCACTTCGCGACGAGCGACGAACTCGATCAGACGTTCTTTCGGAGACAATTGGGAGCCTTCGATGCTGTCGTCCGTGAAGCGAAAGGTGCGGGCATCACGATTCCGCTCGTCCACGCCGCGAACAGTGGTGCTATTCTGCAACTACCAAAGGAAAGCGCGTACGACATGGTGCGACCCGGCATCATGCTTTATGGCTATGCTCCGAGCTCCGAATTGCAAGAGAAGTTTGGCGCAGAACTCCAGCCGGCACTCGGACTCGTAAGCACCATCGTCTTCACGAAGCGCGTGAAAGCCGGCGAAGGCGTGAGCTACAATCTCCGCTGGCATGCGCCGCGCAATACGCAGATCGCAACGGTGCCGATTGGCTATGGCGATGGTTATCCTCGCTTGCTGACGGGACGCGCCGAGGCAATCATTCGCGGCAAGCGGTATCCGGTCGTTGGCACAATATGCATGGACCAGATCATGATCGATGTTGGCGAGGACGACGTGAAAACTGGCGACAGCGTTTATTTTATCACGCCAACAATGGGTGGCCTCAATGCCTGGAGACTGGCGAGCGCGATCGGCACAATCCCATACGAAATTCTCACAGGCATCGCAGCGCGCGTGCCGCGTGTGGAAGTCGAATCATGATGCACATCGAACGCAATCGCCCGCTCAAGCCTCTGACGACCTTCAAGATCGGCGGACCAGCGCGCGAGTTTGTTGAACTGAGTGACCTGAACGACATCTCCGAGATTCTGTCGTATGCCGAATCATACCACCTCAAGACACTCGTCCTCGGTGGCGGCAGCAACATGCTTGTGAGCGACAATGGCTTTGACGGTCTTGTCATCAACGTCAGGAATCAAGGAATTGCGGAGTTAGGCGATAACCAGATCAACATCGCGTCCGGTGAGATTTGGGATAACGTCGTGAAGTTTGCCGTCGAGCAAGGACTCTGGGGCATCGAGAATCTCTCGCGCATTCCGGGACGAACAGGCGCCATCGCCGTGCAGAATGTTGGTGCATACGGGCAAGAGGTCAGCCAGGTGCTCGTGAATGTTGAAGTGTATGACCGGAAGACGAATACTTTTCGAACGCTCTCGAACGACGAGTGCGGATTCAGCTATCGGAAGAGCATCTTCAACACAACGGAGAAGAATCGACATGTGATTCTTTCCACAATCTTGCAACTCAGCGCGGAGCCGAAGCGAAATCTCTCCTATCCTGACGTGAAGAAGCGCTTCGAAGGCAATCCGGAGCCGACACAACAAGAAATCCGCGAGGCCATCAAGGAGATCCGCGACAAGAAATTCCCATTCCCGGCGGAGTCCACCCAAGGCAACGCCGGCTCATTCTTCAAGAACTCGTTGATCTCAAGCGAGCAGTTCGAAGAAGTTGAGAGTAACTTCAAAAAGCATCTGCCGGATTATCTCGATCGACTCCTCAAATACAAACCTTCATCCTTCATCCCTCATCTTTCATCCCATATCAAAATTCCAAGCGCGTTCATCCTCGAAGCCTGTGGCCTCAAGGGCTTCCGGCGCGGTGATGTGATGCTCAACCCCACCCAGCCTGTCGTTGTGCTGAACGTGACTGGCAAAGCGACAGCGGATGAAGTTCTCTGCCTCGTCAAAGAAGTGCGCGCGATCGTGGAGGAAAAGACAGGGCTTCACCTCTACACCGAGCCGGAGTTGATTGGATTTTCTGCGGAAGAGCTGAGAGGGTATGGATTCAACGAGGAGGAAATTGCGCGTTACACTGGATGACCCGGCTTCTTGTCGTGTTGCAAGTCGTCCCCGAAAACAGTTCGCACTGCCGGCAACAGTGAGACGAAGCGGCTCATGATGAGCAGGCTGAAGAAGAATCCAATCATGCCCTGCACGGTCGCGATATAGCGCGCAACGCCAATTGGATGCAGATCGCCGTAGCCCACCGTAAGCTGGGTCGACATGCTAAAGTAGAGGCAATCGTACAGATGCATCACGCCATGGACGTTCGCTGGCATAGTCGCATATGTGACTGCGAAGACCACAACCAGTTCGACGTATGTGATCACGGCCAGGATCAGGTTGCGAGTGACCGAGACCGTCACGTGGCTGGTCTCGGCAAAACGGAGACGGTCGAACACGTTGAGGTTGATGTTGGCCTGCGCGATGTCGACGATGCGCAGGGCCATGAGAACACGAACCACAACGAGGAGCCACAGCGCATTCTCCACGTTCAGGGCTAATGCCAGCACTACTTCGAACACGATCCAAAGTATGATATACAGATCCACATGCCGAGCACGGTGGAGCATGTGCTCGATGATATAGGATTCCTTTTCGCGCGGGTCGTTGAGATCGTGAAGGGCCGAATGAATGAGCGAGCGCGTTGGAATGAAGAGGATCGAGAACGAGCCAAACTCGGCCCAAAACAGCAGCCGCTCGAAGAACCAGGAAAGCGGACTAAACTCGCGCAGGCGAGTAATGCTTTCCGGTTCATGCCGGGCAGCTCGAAATTCTGCGCGAAGCTTGTTGAGAATGTTCAAAATGGTCCCGTACGTGAAGAACTACCGCGCCCGAAACAAGTTATGCGGGTAGTTCAAATCCAGCAAAACAGAAAACCCTCTCTGAACGAGAGGGTTTGTCCGATACAATTGGAATTCGCTAATTCTATTTAGGCCTTCACGAATTCCGTTTCGAGCGTGATCGTCACTTCGTCGCCGACCACGAATCCGCCGGTTTCGAGCGCAGCGTTCCACGTCAGCCCGAAGTCCGATCGCTTGATTTTCGTGCGTCCGCTGAATCCAATGCGGCTTCCGCCCCAGGGATCCTTGATAATCTGCGTCGCCTCGACATTCAGCTTGACGGGCTGCGTGACACCATGGATCGTGAGATCGCCGGTCACGATCAGTTCGTCACCCGACTTGTGCTGCCACTTCGTCGAGCGGAATGTTAGCTCGGGATAGGTCACGGCGTCGAAAAAGTCCGCGCTCTTCAAATGTGCGTCGCGGTTGGCTTCGCGCGTCTCGATGCTCTCCACTTTGATGAGCGCCGTGATGCTTGCCTGCTCGACGTTCAGCGGATCGTATGTTAGCTCGCCCGTCACGTCGCGGAATTCCCCTTTGACGTTCGAGATCATCAGATGCTTCACGCTGAATCCGGCGCTTGAATGCGTCGGGTCAAGGGTCCACTTCTGAAGCTGTGCGGATTCCACACTCGGCACGGTTGCCGCTAGCCCTGTTTTGGGGCTGTCCAATACTTTTACGTTTGAGTTCATAGTTACCTCCATCAATGAGAAAGCCTAATGATCGTTACAACAACCATTACGCTGTGCTATAATAATTGTTTCAACGAGTAATTCATGCAAATTACTTTCAGCAATCATGTCATACAAGAATCGGGCTAAGTGAAAGAGTACCTCGACGGACGGCAACCCTTGCTGATGATTGCAGGACGCCGGTAGTATTGCACCTGAGTGCCATTGACATCCTCGACCAGCGCTGGATCCTCAGGCCTTAAAGACAACAGGTCATTCTTCGCTGCCCTTAGGCCTCCTTCCTAGCTGGGAGGGAAGTATTTGGTCCCCATCGGCGTTAGCCCGAAACTCAGCGCGGGCGGGGCAGTATAGGGGCATTTGCCATTCTCCCTGGCTATTTTATGGACGCAGTGACCAAACGGACCAAAGGGATAAACGAGATCGTGACTAACCAATCGAGCAAGGGCGTGGGCAATTTCGCTGCGATGCTGGAGCAAAAGCTGCGCGACAAGACGGCCAAGATCGGCGTGATCGGCTTGGGCTACGTCGGTCTTCCGCTTGCGGTTGAATTCGCCGTCAAGGGCTTTGAGACCGTCGGAATCGACCTGGATCCCAATAAGATTGACTCCCTCAACGCCGGTAAGAACTATATCCAGGATCTCCGAGACGAAGTGGTCGAGGGCTGCCTCAAGAGTGGAGAACTTCGGGCACAGCGAAATTATGATGGCGCAGGCGCCCTCGATGTACTCTACATCTGCGTTCCGACACCGTTCACCACGAATAAGGATCCCGACATCTCCTACATCGTGAGCGCGGCCGAGTCGATCGCATCGCAGCTCCGCGATGGGCAGCTCATTATTCTAAAATCGACGACCTTTCCGAACACGACGGAAGGTGTCGTGCTCCCGATTTTGGAGGCGACCGGCAAAAAGGTCGGCGTAAACTTCTTCCTTGCCTTTTCGCCCGAGCGGATTGATCCGGGCAACCAAAAGTTTACAACATCGAACACGCCAATCGTGGTCGGCGGTGTCACAACGGCATGTACGCGACTTGCCGTTCTGACAAACGAACAGATCATCACGCAAGTCGTTGCCGTGAGCGGGCCGAAGGTCGCCGAGATGGAAAAGCTGCTGGAGAATATCTTCCGCTCGGTGAACATCGCGCTTGTCAATGAACTGGCACGCCTCTGCGACCGAATGGGCGGAATCAACATGTGGGAGGTCGTCGACGCGGCGGGCACGAAGCCGTTCGGCTACATGCCCTTCTATCCGGGGCCGGGTATTGGCGGGCATTGCATATTGATCGATCCCTACTATCTCGCCTGGCAGGCTCGCGCGCACGATTTCGAGACAAACTTCATCACGCTTGCCGCCGAAACGAACGAGTCGATGCCATTCTATGTCAAAGACCTCGTCTTCCGAGCGGTTGCGGATCTGCCGGTGCGATTGCGCGATGCCAAAGTGCTCATGCTGGGCGTTGCGTTCAAACGCGATGTCGATGACACGCGCCACTCACCCGCCATTCGTGTCATGGAAATCCTGATGGACGATGGTGTCCGAAATATCGCCTACTGCGACCCTTTCGTCCCGAGTCTCTGGGTCAAGGATTGCGAGTTTACGGCACAAGCACCGACCAAAGAGACCCTCGATGCCGCAGACGTGGTTGTTATCACAACCGATCACTCGAGTTACGATTACGATTTCATCGTGCAGCATTCGCAAGTTGTGATTGACACTCGAAATGCAACGAAGCACATTACCGACCCGCTTCATCGTGAGAAAATCGTACTCTTAGGATCTGGAGCCAAGCCCAGTGCCCACGCTTATGGGCGTTAGCCAGATTCGAAAACGGATCATTGTCATCGTTGGCGCACGACCTAACTTTATGAAGGTCGCG
Source organism: Candidatus Kapaibacterium sp. (assembly GCA_017882165.1). Lineage (GTDB taxonomy): Bacteria > Bacteroidota > Ignavibacteria > Palsa-1295 > Palsa-1295 > PALSA-1295. The sequence goes on along the minus strand of JADGPZ010000012.1, from coordinate 27,548 downwards.
CCGGTCATCGAGGCAATGAAACGATTGGCGCCGGATGAATTCGACGTGCTGCTCGTCCACACCGGCCAGCACTATGACGCGAATATGTCCGATGTTTTCTTCCGCGATCTGGAAATGCCGCAGCCCGATGTGTTCCTTGGCGCAGGCTCGGGGACTCATGCGGAACAGACGGCGCGTGTGATGATCGCAATGGAAGCGCTGCTCGCGAAGGAGCCATCCGACTTGATTCTCGTGCCGGGCGATGTTAATTCAACACTGGCAACCACGATTGTCGCAGCTAAGGCTGGACGAACGATTGGCCATATTGAATCCGGACTCCGCTCGTTCGACCGTTCGATGCCGGAAGAGATCAATCGCATCGTGACTGATGAATTTTCACGCTATTGCTTCGTGACAGAGCCAAGCGGTCTCGAGAATCTGTCGCAGGAAGGAATCGCAACAGACCGAGTATTCTACGTCGGCAATACCATGATCGACTCTCTGTTCATGTATGTCGATCGCGCGCGCGCGCGCTTTCCGGGTTTGGCGGAGCAACTTGGCATTGAGGCTGATAGCTACGCACTGGTCACGCTACACAGACCGAGCAACGTGGACGATCCCGCTTCGCTCACGACATTCGTGGAGCTATTCGAGGCCATGCGGTCGTTTGCAACCCGCATCGTTTTTCCAATCCATCCGCGGACCCGGAAAATGCTTGCCGAGTACGGTCTCATGTCGCGCATTCAAACCAATGGCCAGCTTGTGCTCATCGATCCCGTTGGCTATCTCGATTTTGTTGCGCTCCAGGCCCATGCACGCCTTGTGCTGACCGATTCGGGTGGCGTACAGGAGGAAACAACTGCGCTCGGAGTTCCATGCATCACACTCCGGCCAAATACAGAGCGACCTGTGACGATCGAGGTTGGGACGAACGAGCTTGTCGGTCTGGACCCTGCGCAGATTATGTCATACGTGGAGAAGGCGTTCGCGGGCAAGTGGAAGAAAGCATCGGTGCCCGATTTGTGGGACGGCCATGCATCGGAGCGAATCGTAAGCGTACTTAGGGAAACACTGTGAAACGAAATTCAAATAGAACTCTGCGAGTCGGGCGCCTACTCTGTCTACTCACCATCGTCGCTTGCGTGGCGGTGTCTGTGCCGGTACGCGGACAATTGACGGCCCCATCGCCAATCCCCGCGCTCGGAGGAGCCGGTGGCAGTGTACCGGATAAGGCTCTGACACCACCATCCTCCATGGAGGCACAAGTCTTCGCGAGTGCCGTCGATCCCGCCGATTATCACCTCGGGCCGGGCGATGTGCTTCAGTGCCGGTTCTGGACGAGCGATCAGTCGTATTATCCTGTCGTCTCATCTGACGAAATCCTGATCGTCAGCCATGTCGGCGCGTTTTCGACGCACGGCAAGACACTCGCCGATTTACGCGACGAAGTATACAAGAAGGCTGCGGATCTTTTTCAGAGGTTTGCGAATGATAAAGCACGGAAAGAATCTTCAAGCTCGCAAACGCCGCTGAGCCTCTCGCTATACCAGCCGCGCCGAATTTATGTGAAGGTGCAAGGCGACGTCATGCTGCCAAGTGGGTTCGCGCTTCTGGCTTCGACTCGCGCGGATGTCGCAGTCGATCTTGCCAATAAACCACCGGCGGATGCCGGAGCGGGGCGCGATCAGGCTCAGGAGCGCCAGATGAGGAACGAGCGCGAGCAACATCAGCGGATCGAATCGGCTTTCGGGAAGCGAGAAGCCGAGCCAGCCAGTCAGCGAAATATTACAATCTCTCATTCTGATGGATCGATGGAGCGGCTCGATCTTGTTCGTTATGGTGGGACGCACGATCCAAAGGCTTCGCCACTCCTTCGCGAAGGCGATGTGATTTATGTGCCGTTTCGTGATGTGACGGCCGGCGTGATCGGTGTCTATGGCGCGGTACGCGCACCGGGAGAGTTCGAGTTCGTCGAGGGCGATTCGCTCTCTTCTTCGATCAAGTATGCGTTTGGCCCAACCGCGCAGGCTGAATTGGATCATGTGGAACTGACGCGTGCTCTGTCCGAAGGCGATCCGAAGACGGAAGTCTACGATTTGCGCGCGATTAGCGCTGGGCAGGCGCCGGACGTGCCATTGATGCGTGGGGACCGCGTTATCCTTCGCGGCAAACGTGAGAAGATGCATGCAGCCGTTGTGGCCGTCCGTGGCGAGGTTGTACAACCTGGCGTGTTCCCGATCGATGACGGTGTAACGCATATCAGCGATGTGATTCGAGAGGCCGGCGGACTGACGCCAAGCGCATACGCTCGCGCAGGACGAGTGTTGCGCCATGGCCACACCGAACAGCTCACGGCTGGATCGCAAGAAGAAGTCCTGCGCGCCTCCCGGCTCGCAAATCTCACGGTCGAGGACACTTCGAGTTACCTTCGACAAACTGAGATGCGGCAAACGGATCTTGTCGTGGACTTGGACCGAGTCTTGGCAAAGGGTGACAAATCTGCCGACATCCCTTTGTCGGATGGCGATGAGATCTTCATACCGGAACGTCCGACGACAGTCTATGTGTATGGCTTTGTACGCCGAAGTGGCTACGTGCCGTTTGAACCAGGGGCATCCCTCTCATACTACATCGCGCAGGCGGGAGGATATGCTGAAGGGTCCGTTCAGTCGAAGACGGTGGTAGTGAAAGTGGGAACGAAGGCCTGGATGGATCCTGGGAATACTCTGATCGAAGCTGGAGATGAAATCTATGTTCCTCGGGAGCCAGCCGTTCCTGCCGACGTCAAACAGAATCAGACCACGGCGCTTGTCGCTATGTTCGCTGCCATTGGTGGGCTGCTTCTGAATGTGTATCTCTACGTTCTTAAGAAGCCCTAAGAAGCTCATGCGCGTTGGCCGGCTTGCCGTTTTCCTCATTCTACTGATCCCGTGTGCGATACTGCGCGCGCAGGTGCTGACGCCACGTCCGCACGTTGGTGTCGAGCAAGTGCCCATCGGCGATGACGTCTATGCTTTCCTGCGGCATCTTTCCGTGCGCGGCGTGATCGAAGGTTACTCCGAGTCACAGCTCCCGCTCTCGGAATATGACATTGCACAATTTCTCCATCAGGCGGAGGCCGGCAAACTTTCGGGCGCCGAATTCGAGTTGCTACATAAGTACCTCAAGACCTATACCCACGAGCCGCGAGATGTTGTCACGATGTTTTCATCGCGGGATGCCACGCCATTATTCTGGAATGGTATTTTCACAGACAGTGACAAATACCTCTACCGATGGATGAGTGATTCGACAAATTCCGATCTCTTCGTTCATGGGGTCGCAAGTATAGAGGGACGCCACAAATCGAGCCCGACTACCGCTTCAGTCATCCTGTTGAATTATGGTGGCCGATTTTCGGGGACGCTCGACGGGCACGTCGGATATTTCATGCAGACGACAAATGGCCAGAAGTACGGAGACTCCGCACTCGTTCTGGAAGACCCTCTGCTGAGCAAAAATCGTAATCTCGCTCTTTATACGCACCAGTTCTTCGACTACACGACCGCTGAACTTGCCTACAACAACGACTGGTTTACTGGGAAGATCGCGCGCGAATCCCTCGCCATTGGCGGTGGCTATCAGAACGACAACATCCTCCTTTCGCCGAATGTCACTCCTTACGATTTCCTGAGCCTCGCCGCGCATATCGGCCCGGTGCGTTATCAGGCGATGTATGCCTCGCTCGTCGCCGACACGGTCATTGGGTCTGATTTTCCGCTCAAGTCTCTTGCAATGCACGATCTGACCGTTGGCATTGGGCGTGATTTCGAATTTGGATTTACGGACATGATGGTCTTCTCGCGGCGATTGGAGATTGCCTATCTGAATCCATTCTCCTTTCTTAAATCGGTTGAGGAGCAATCGGCCGATCAAAACCATGACAATGGTCTGCTCGGCACGCATCTCCGCTGGCGGATTGCGCCCGGATTCGAGGTGCGCGGACAAGGATTGCTGGATGACCTATTGGCGAGCAAAATCGGAACGGGCTGGGCGCAAAATAAGTGGGCTTGGCAGTTCGGAGGCATGTGGGCCGGAGCATTCGGAGTTCGAGATCTCGATGTTTCCGCAGAATGGATTCGCGTGGAGCCATACACCTATTCCCATTGGGAAAGCACCAACCGTTTTTCAAATTCCGGATCGCTGCTCGGTGCCCAAATCGGACCGAACGCAACGAGTTACTGGTCGGCGGCTCGCTGGGTGCCTTCCCCGAAGTGGACGTTTACGCTCGACGCACAACTCATGGAGAGAGGAGAAAATGTTTACGATTCGACCGGCAGGCTTCTCTATAATGCTGGCGCGGATTGGACCATACCGACGGACTCGACATCGAACCTGACGCAAACAAATTTGCTGAATGGCCGCCGTGTGAATATTCTGACGCTCACAGCCACCGTTGAATTTGAACCCTGGCGCGGGCTCGTTGTATTTGCGAGTGGAACAAAGAAGAGCGTCGATTACTTAGACGAAGCTCCGGTTACTCCTGGCATCAATCTCAACGGTCACGCCGTATCGCTTGCGCCTCGCGAATTACCGGAGACGCTGATCGCCTTCGGCGCGCGAGCGTTGTTTTAGAGTTCCGAATTAATAGTAGTACATGACACCGAACATTCCTGAAGTATATCCGCAACGCCTGGAGGCAGATCCGCCGCTCACCCCGGCGCGGCGTGCATGGATAGAAAACATCACGATTGTGATGTTGCACAAGTGGCTCATCCTCACCGTGACCGCGATTGTTGTCGTTGCAACCGGGATCTACGCTTTCGTCGCGATGCCAAATTTTTACAAGGCTCGCGCCATCATCCTTCCCGCGCGACATGCTGGCGGTGGTGGGCTCGATGCCGTGACCTCCGGTATTTCCAGCACGCTCAAGGATATTGGACTCGCCAAGTTGAAGGGCGGCGAAGAGAGCTACAGCCCGCTCTCGCTCGTGCAAAGCCGCGAATTGCAGGAGAAGGTTATCCGGCAGTTCAACTTCCAGAAGGTGTATGATGTGCCGACGATGGAGGATGCCCTAAAGTCGTTTGCTGGGAATCTGGACGGAGAGCTGACTGAAGAGGGTAACTTCATCATAAGCTTCACGGATACAAGCCGCCAGCGCGCCGCAGATGTCGCAAACGCCGTCACCGACGGGATCAATGAGATGAACAGCCGCCTCGCCAAGGAGGAGGCCCAGCATAATCTTACATATGTTGAACAGCGGTACCGAAGCAATCTCGCGGACCTCGATTCGGTGGAGCGAGCGCTTGGAGCGTTTCAGCGGAAGTACGGCGTCTTTTCCATCACCGACCAAGCTCGGGCCGAAATGAGCGCGCTTGCTGAACTCGGACAGCAGAAGTACATGGCGGAAATCGGACTCCGGAACGCCGAGCAATCCTATGGATCGAATTCGAATGAAGCCTCGCAATATCGAAACATGATCGAGCAACTGAGTTCGAAGCTCGGCGAAATGCAAGCCGGAATGGATTCAAAGGCAACCTCTTTCGTGCCGACGAGCCAGCTACCCGATGTGGCATTGAACTATCTTCGACTCATGCGCGAGGTCGAGATCCAGAGCAAACTCAAGGCATTCCTTCTTCCTTCATTCGAGCAGGCCAAGCTTGACGAGAACAGGAACCTGTATGGATTTGTCACTATGGACCACGCAGTACCACCCGTCAAAAAGGCGGGACCGCACCGGTCGACCCTGCTCTTGAGTGCGCTGATCGGGAGTATGGTGACATGCTCGATCTTCGTGATACTATCCGTGAATCTGCGACGCGTCAGAGCCAGTTTCCAGCGCGATCGTTTGCGACTCGATAGTTAAGATGGGTGCTACTTTTGTGACCGGAAACCGAACGACTTTTGGCTTTGCGACCGAAAGGATGTTGCGCCTTTCGTTCGCGCAAATGGCCATAGTTGGGGCAGCGATCCTCCTCCTGCTGGCCGGCTCTTTCTTTCTTGCCGGTCCCATCATCGGTTTCGGCGCTGTTTTCGCTCTACTTCTTGGTCTCCTCTTCGTTCGCGATCCAATTCATTCCATTCTGGCCTTCGTGGTGATCAATGTCGTTCTCATTCTCCGGCCAAAGCAAGTGCTTGCCGGGGGCGCTCCGACTCCCCTTGATCTATTTCTCGGATTGTTCCTTGGCGCGGTTATGTGTTACTGGTTGCTAAGACTCCGAGTTGTTGAGAATCAGCCTCTGAGCCACTCCACCAGCCAGTTCCTCATAATTCTATTCGCCATTTGGAGTATCTTCGTTACGGTCATCGGGTTTCTGACTGGCGGCAATAACTCACTTGGGATTGGAATTCGTGAGATGCTGAACTTGTCACCGTTGGTGATTTTGCCGATACTCTACGAGAGATTCGTCGAGCCCGATTCGAAGCCTGAACGAGCCATATTCCTCTCTGTCTTTGTAGTGGGGTTGATAGTGTTGGCTTGGAATTTCTATCGCGTTCGAAGCAGTGCTTTACAAGCGGTCTATATGTACGAGACAAGCAGAGGAAACTCAGATGAAAGCCTTTCTGCATTCTTGGTTCTGCTTGCGACCTCTATGTTCGTGTCGGTACGGCGGCTCGCTTGGAAAAACATTCTCGTGGGTCTGCTGTTCCTCTTCGCGATCCTTGGTGTTGTCGTCTCCTTCTCCCGGATGCTCTACGTTGCGACTATTGTCTCCGTTGTTTTTTTGCTGTTCCTCAGCAAAAGTCAAGAGCGGCGACAAGGATTGAGACGCATCGCTGGCTCCAGCTTGATTGGCATTCTGGCGCTGATTCCGGTCTACTATACTTCGCGCCTCGTGCGACTTCTCGCATTGAATTATGGGTTGCGATTCATAACAACTCACCACGTTGCTAGCGATCTTTCATTACGAATGCGCTACACCGAATGGGCAAACGAGTGGCAGTGGATTATCCATTCACCAATTCTCGGGTACGGGTTTGGCTCGTTTTATCGAACATTCGACCTCGCCCTACATCACCACTCATGGGTCGCATTCAGCCACAGTAGCTATCTCTTCATTGTCTTCAAGACTGGATTTGTTGGAGCGTTCCTGCTCTTCGCAGCTTGGGCGATTTTCCTTCACAAGGGGTTCCGTCTTCTTAGCTCCGAATTACTTTCGCCGCTCGCTCGCGTTATGGTTCGCGCCTGCGTTGCCTATCTGGTCATGTTCCTCATCTGCATGTACACGGATACGTTGTTGAGTTCAAAGACGGACTTAATCTGGGTCGGACTTATGTGGGGCTATTTTCTCGCACTCGAGAAGAAGCTTGGGGTACAGGCTGATTCAATGCTGCCCGAACATGCCAAGGCTGTCTTAGCGGTCAAATGACTAAGCAGTATTTGCATCTGTCGGCATCCCCGCTCGGATCCCGCATTCTTCGAGGAGCTGCCGCAGGCCTCGTTATCAATGCAGCGGGGAATCTGTTCCTGTTCGTGGGTCAACTGCTGATTCCACGGATACTCACACGTACAGAGTACGCGGAGTTCACCGTCACGATCAGTTTCATCGCACTCATGGCCATGATAGCAGATCTTGGTATGAATCCCCTGATTGTGCGACGACTGGCGCAGGCGGAAGAGGATGCCTCACTTGGGAGAAGCGACATTCGAGGACGACTGCTTGGAACGTCGCTCGCACTTAGGATCATCCTTTCGATGATTGTTGCTCTTGTCGTCATCTCGATCGGTCCGTTGCTCTATCCGCCCTCCATGGTCAGGAATTTCTTGATCCTGCTTGTGACACTTTTGATTTCATCGCGTATCCTGGCCGTTCGATCGGCTGCTGAATCGATTATTAGAAGCCAAGGAAAGTATTATCTCGTCGCACTCTTTGCGATGCTCGATGCTGTCGCCTTTGCGCTATTGTTGTTCCTGAGCCGTCATCAGACGTTACGACTTGAGGGCATCCTTTGGATTTACTCGCTTTGCAATCTGCCTGGTTTTGGTTTCGTTGTGATTTGGATTGTACGCTGGGCAAAGCGAGAAAAGGTCTTGCTCCGAGTTGACGTTAAATTGGCGTGGGAATTATTCCGCGTTTCGTTGCCGCTTTGTCTTGGGTCGATCTTCCTCACCGTCCATACCCAGATCGATAGCCTCCTGCTTTATAGATTGAGTACACCGATTGAAGTCTCGAGCTATGGCGCTACTATGCGGTTGAGCGCAGCAATGGCGCCGTTCTCATTGGTCCTTGCCGCCGTGACTGCACCAGAACTTACCCGGCTCCTCCGCCGTGAGGACCTCTCGCGAGCTCTCAAATTAACCGATATTTCGCTTCGGATGCTTCTTGTTACAGGGACAGCAATTGCACTTCTCGTGACAGCACTCGCGGACATTATCGTCCCGTTCATGCTCGGAGGGCAATATAATTCGGCAAGCTCGCTCCTTATCTGGACAGGCTGGATGCTCATTCCAATTTTTGCTGCAACTTTGCTAATGGATCTGAGCATCGCTGCGGGGTTTGCCTGGTATATGACGGCCAATGCCGGCCTCTGCATGGTTACGGTGATCGTGGGCGATCTGATTCTCATCCCTTCAAACGGTGCCGCAGGAGCAATGGCCTCAAAGTTGATTGCTGTGACGCTCGGAGCCGGATTAATGGTTTGGCTTTCTCGAAATGCCGGTCATTTGGACGCGCGTCACTTTGCCTCAGCTTCGCTGAGAACAGGGCTTGCTGCGGTGGTGGCCCTCGGGGTGTTTTGGGCAACGAGGGCATGGTGGCTTGGTCAAATACCTTCAGCTATCGCAATGCTTGCCGTATATTACGTAGTCGTCCATTTCACGCGGGTGCTCCCATTCGCGGAGGTGGTCTCACTCTTGAAACGAATTCGTCCGACTGCTGGTAGAACAAACGCATGAAGTCACAATGGAACCCATGGGCAGGCGAAAACTGGTCCGTTTCCGAGGAGGAATGGAAGAATCCAGTGTTGCCAATGATCTCGCTCGGCGTGCTGAATTACAATCGTTGCGTCGAATTGCGTCAAACCCTCGACGTGTTAACACGCGCGGTACAATACCCGTACTACGAAATTATTGTGATCGATAACGGATCAACCGATGGCAGCATCGAGATGGTCCGATCAGAATATCCGCAAGTTCGGCTGCACGAGGCCGGCGGGAATCTTGGCGTCTCAGCGCGCAACATCATGACGAACAAGGCGCACGGGAAATACCTTTTTCATTTCGATGACGATACGTGTCCTGGCACGCCCGCGATGATCCTGCGTATCGTGCAGCACATGGAGGCGTATCCTGATATTGATGCGTTGAGCGCCTCATACTATCGACCGATCACGGGGTTGCTGGAAACCAAGGGATGGGAAATCTATCGATTTCGGGGCGATTCCGTGAAAGGATTTGAGGGGCAGTATATCGTCGAAGGCGGGGTTTGTTTTCGTCTCGATTCTCTGAGAATAGTCGAAGGCTATGATCCTGCATGGCCAGGGTGCGAAGGAATGGACCTGGGACTTCAACTATTCAAAAAAGGGTTTACCACTTACTTTTGCCCGTGGTTTTTGACTCTGCACTTCATTTCACCCTCGATGCGAATCCCAGGCCGCCGCGTCTATGTGAATTCCCGCCAGATGATTTGGGTCATCGCAAAGCACTGGCCGTGGCCGGCTGCGATTCCGCTGATGGCGGCTGTAGTGATTCGGCGCTTATTGGCCATGGCGACACACCGCAAGTCAGCGCGTTATAATGCCAAAGGCCTTATTGATGGATTCAAGGGGATGCGGCCGTTCCTTCGCAACCAGCCAAAGCTGACATGGAAACAAGTCTGGGGACTGCGGCGATGGTACTATGGACTACTTCGGTGGGCGTAATAAAAATATAAGTTAAAGTGAACACTGCACACAATATTCCTCGCATCGCGATCATTCTTATAAACCTCAATGGATACGAGGATACGTCCGCATGTTTGACATCGCTCAAGTCGATCACATATCCGCATGCGGTGGTGGTCGTTGTCGATAATGGATCAACAGATAATTCGGCTTCGCGGTTACGAGCCGAATTTCCCGAAGCGATGCATATTCAGTCTGCCGAAAATTTAGGATTTACCGGTGGCAATAATCTTGGAATTGAATATGCCCTTCGATCCCGCTTCGATCATGTACTCTTACTCAATAACGACACAATTGTCACGCCGGGATTTCTTGAGCCTCTGGTAGCGAGACTTGAGTCGGATTCTTCGGTTGCGGCAGTCAGCGGAAAAATTCTCTACGGTCCGGCGGCTAAGAAAGGGCGTTCAAACGTGATTTGGTATGCTGGATCCTATCAGAGATGGCATATGGCGTTCAACCACAGGGGTTTGGACGAAATAGACACTGGTCAACATGACACTCCTTCCGTCGTAGCGTATGCATGTGGCTGTCTGATGTTAATGCGTGGAGGCATCATCCATCAAATTGGTATGCTATCCGATGACTATTTTATTTATTGGGATGAGGCGGACTGGTGCGAACGAGCAAGAGTGGCCGGATATCAAAGCTATTATGAGCCTCGCAGTATTATCTATCACAATTTCCGCAGCAGCAACCTCGGAATGGAAACTCCATTCCATAATTATTTGCAATTCCGAAATGCATTTATTTATGCTCAGAAATATTATTCGGGTCTAAAGCGACTAAGATTTTGGTCTTTTTATCCGTTGGTCGTGCTTTACCGATTACTTCAGGATCTTCGCGTTAAAAATCACTCAGGTGCCAAAGCGATTATTTGGGGAGTCCTTGATTTCTTTCGCGGCTACCGCGGGGGCCAGGGGCTTCGTGAACACGGTCTAATCAAATCCTAACTCCATCGAAGTTCATCACGCTATGGCAACATTAAAGCAATTATTCTTGCGATTTCCTGCATTGCTCTTATTCGCTTTGATCGCGCTGCTCACACGACCCTACTATTACGCAGATTCGTTCGAGTACACAAAGTGTATTATGGATCAAGAGGACGGCAAGTCCCCGCCAATGTTCCTTGAAGCCTCTCATTTGATCTGGCGCCCATTGGGATTCGTTGTTCACTTCGTGCTCGCGCCAATCCTCACACACGGGTTTGGTCCCGCGCGATTTGCGCAAGTGAGTCTTTCGCTGATTCTCATTTCGGTCGTTCTGACTTTGATTGGAATCGTCTATTTCTACCGCCTACTTCGGCTTCTTCCCATTCCTGAGAGCTCGGTACAGGTGATGGCGCTGCTTTTTGTTGCTTCACAGTGTGTGATGAACTTTAGTCGAACCGGAACCAGCTACATGGCAGGGATCAGCACACTGATTGTCGGCCTATACTATGTTTTTACCGCAGCGCAGAGCCTTCCGACTGCGAGACGGTTGATTCTTCCCGGGTTGTTACTTGCTCTCGCTCCATTGCTCTGGGTGCCATACCTGCTCGCCCTTCCTGCGGCGGTTCTGGTATTCCCTTTCGTGAACGGCTGGACACGAAAGAACATCATGGCATCATTGAAGCTCTCGATGATAGTGGGCATGGCCGCTGCGATCCTCCTCTTGCCGACTGCTGCCTATCTGAGACTCACTCCCATGGGATTCGTAAATTGGATGCTTCACCCCGGACAAATTCGCTACAACGCCGGCCCTCTGAGGACATTCTTCGGCCTCCCGAAGTTGCTTTTTTACCTTGGAGACGATGGACTCTATGTTAAGCGATTCTTGTACCACGATCCATACAATCCTGTCTCAGTTGCCACACTACTTAGCCTGGGGCTCTGGAAGATCGCTCTCTTCTATGTCTCGCTAGTTCTTGCCTTCTTCACTATTTGGCACACAAAAGCGACGCGGAAGTACTTGCTCTTTATCACGGCGGGAATCATACCGACTATCGTCTTATCCTTGCAGTGGGATGGCGCGGCATTGGAGCGGCATATGCCGCTTGAACCATTCCTGTTCGTTGCGTTTGCCCTTGGATTTGCATATGGATCCAAATATGTGCGATCGCTGCTTTTGGTCGTCAGTCTTGTCGCTCTCCTCTTGAATGCCGGGGCCATGTGGTATGCCACTGCGGCTACGACCGAGGGCCGGGTGGCTGCCCAAATCGGTGAGATCTGGCCTAGACTGAATGAGCATTCGATGGTGACTGTACTGAACATCCAGGACGGACTCGTCTTGTTTCAGAGAATTCACCCATTACATACATACAATCAATCCAATCATCTTCGTCCATATCCCTTAATGGGAAGCATAGAAGACAGCATGCGATTTTGGTTGCCCCGGTTTGAACGCACCGAGAAGGAGTGCTGGAGTGAGCAAGGCGCGGTCTGGGTGAACAAGTCCTTGTTGGCTGCTTCCCCGGGTGCCACAGACTATTGGATTGAAAATGAGACCTCCGGAATATCCTGGAGAAGCATCTCCAGCTACTTCCGCAGTCAGCACTATTCGGATTCAACGGAGCATTTCCTTCTTCTTCGACACGAACTGCCGTGACCATCCTACAGATCGCTCCGCGCATGCCATATCCGTTAACGGACGGGGGGGCGATTGGCATCTACAATATCACGAAACACCTAAGCCTGCAAGGCCACGAGGTCACGCTGCTCACATTCCCACTCGAAACCCCGGAAGCAACGGCGGAAGGACTCCGCGCGCTAAGGCAATTCGCGGACGTGCATTTGGTTTCGAAGCCGCTCCCCAAGCGCTGGAGAGTTCTGTTACGTACCGTCTTCCGGGGAGCTTATCCCATCGAGCGCCGTCAAACGGCGGAGATGTATAGACTCATCGAGCGGATTATTCAGGATCGTGCCTTCGACATCGTTCATGTCGATCATTCCCACATGGGACCATACGGATTGTGGATCAAAGAGCGGTTCGGGGTTCCGATCGTTCTACGCGAGCACAATTTCGAGACAATGATTTACGAGCGTTTTGCCGAGACCGAAAGGAATCCGCTCAAGAGTTTTGTGGCGCGGCTGCATAGCAAGCGGCTCCGGAAAGAGGAGGCGCGTTTCCTGGCCAATTTTGATGCCGTTGCGGCCATCAGCGCGGAAGATGTTGCAGCGATGAAGCATGTTGCGCCGCACGGTAACTACCGCATCATCCCTGCCGGTGTCGATTCGGACTACTTCCACCCGACCGATACTCCCGTGGATCCCAACTCGATCCTCTCCCTTGGCCCCATGTCATGGGATCCGAATTACGACGCAACCCGGTACTTTCTCGAATCCATTTTTCCGCTGATTCTCAAGAAGCGCCCGGCAACCGTTTTTCATATTGTTGGGGCTGCCGAACACCGGATTCTGCCATTTGCGAAGCCGTTTGGCAGCGCCGTTCAGGTCCATGGCCGGGTACCCGATGTGCGCGACTATTTAGCCCGGACCGCCGTTCTGGTGGTGCCGCTCAGAGTCGGTGGTGGAATGAGACTGAAACTGCTCGAAGGATTTGCGGCTGGAAAGGCAATAGTATCTACTTCCATCGGCGCCGAGGGCAACGAGGCTCAGGACGGAATTCATCTCCTGATCCGCGACGGTGCCGTACCGTTCGCCGATGCGGTTTTGAGATTGCTTTCCGAGCTTGGTCTGCGGTCATCGCTTGGCGTGAACGCAAGATTGCTGGCCGAACGAAAGTACTCGTGGCCGAGCATCGTACGCATGGTGACGCACTTATACGAAGAGGTTCTTTTGGGGACGGCGCGGCCCCCTGTTTCGTAAACCGAGGTGATAGAACAAGTTCTCGTAATCGGCACTTTCCTGCTGCTCGGGTATACGTACGTGCTCTATCCGCGCGCGATTGGATTGTTGGCTCGGCTGTTTGGGAAACCCTGGAAAATCGATGGCAGCGAGACACCGACCGTTTCTGTAATACTCGCCGCCTACAACGAGGAATCGGTCATCGAACGCTGTCTCGACTCGATTTTGAAACTTGAGTATCCGCAGGCAAAGATCGAAGTACTTGTCGGTTCCGACGGATCGACAGACCGAACCCCGGAAATCCTGAGCGCCTATGCAGCGGCGCACCCGCTGGTAACGCCATACTCGTTTCAGGAGCGGCGCGGCAAGGTGCCGGTGGTAAACGAGCTCGTTGCATACAGTCGAGGTGAGATCTTGTTCTTTGCCGATTCCGACGTCATCGTGAAACCTTCCAGCCTCCGAATGCATGTTCGCAACTACGCCGATCCGAAAGTCGGGGGGGTTGCGGCGACGCTACGCTTACTCGGGCACGGAGCCCCGACTGCCGGTTCGCTGAAGCCGGAACAGTCATACCTGACGGTTGAAAACCTTTTGCGAAAGCATGAAGCTCAACTCCACTCAACGGTCGGGATATTCGGAGGCCACTATAGCATTCGCCGTTCGTTATGGAAGGACGTGCCGAACGAACCGCTCCTCGATGAGTTGTGCGTAGCACTCACGATCGTTCAGTCCAGTCACCGGATGGTCTTTGAGGAAGAGGCGATCGCGGAAGAATACTCCGATCGATCCATGTCAGACGAATTCGCCCGCCGAACACGATTCGCCTCCCGAGGACTGGCTACCCTTGCAATGTTCCGATCCCTGATGAACCCGGCCAAAGGGTGGATCGCACTCATGCTCTGGTCCCATCGATTGTTTCGGTGGCTCAGCCCTTGGATGCTGATCCTGCTCGCCGTTGCGACATTCTTGGGTGCCGTTCATCATTCAGCGTTCTGGATGCCAGCGCTTCTGTACCTCGAGTTGGTGTCTTTTGGCCTTTTTGTCGTGATTGCGTTGATTTTAGGCCGCCGTGCCAGCAGTCACCCGATTCTTACACACCTCTATTGGTTTGGCGCCATGAACCTCGCTTGTTTGGTGGGAATGTATCGGTATCTGTTCAAACGGGAGCGAAAGTTCTGGCGACACATGAGAACGTCTCCCGCGAGCAAGAAACGAAGTATGTTCGCCACGGGTATTGAGGGATCGTGAGCCACCGAAAAGAAATAGTCTTTCTTGTAATCGGCGATTTTCTCGCGCTCAATGCAGCGTGGGTGGTCTTCTATTGGCTTCGGATTCATTCGGGGTGGTTCCTATCCCATCACGCGGGTCTCACGGACGTGACGCTCGAGCAACTGCCGCTCTCGGCGTTATTCCTCTATGGCTACTGGACGATCGTTTTTCTCTTCTTCGGGCTGTATCGTCCCTGGTATGTTCGCGCGCCCTCGGACGAGATCATTACCCTGCTCAAAACGCTTGGTGTTGGAACGCTCCTCCTTTCGCTCATCATCTGGTGGGATCCGACGAATACGGCAAGTGCTGCTTCGAACGATCCCCGAATACTGGGACTGACCTACTGGTTTATCACATCCATCTTTTGCGTTGGGACCCGCTCCCTGCTACGGTACAGCCAGCGCCGGCTGCTTGAGTCTGGCATCGGCACGCGCGCCTCGATTGTGATTGGCGATGCCGAGAACGCGAAAGAACTCGCCTCGATGATCGAGAAGCATCCCAGACTCGGTTACAACGTCGTCGGATTTGTCACTGCGGATTCCCTTGGTATCGGACCGGATCTTCTCTCGATCGAGCGAAGGAACAGACGGCACACAGGCACGACGCAACTTCGGTCAATCCCCAGACTCGGAACCACCGCCGAATTAGAGGCCGTGATCGATCGGCACGACGTCAAGGAGGTGCTCATCACGGTTGGTTCGAATGAGCATGAAAAACTGATGGACGTAATCGCGCGAGCCTCGAAATCAAACGCCGGACTGAAGATCGTGCCGGATCTTTATGACATCGTCTCGGGCCAGGCTCGAACGCGGCAGATCTACGGATTCCCGCTGATCGATATCAACCCGATCCTGCTTCGACCATGGGAAGAGACCGCAAAGCGAGCGCTCGATGTTGTAATTAGCGCTGTGGTTTTGGTACTTGGACTTCCCGTTTGGCTGTTGCTTGCTCTTGCAATCAGACTTTCGTCCGCCGGTCCGGTCCTTTTCTCTCAGGATCGCGTTGGCAAGGGCGGCAAGCTTTTCAATATGCACAAGTTCCGTTCGATGCAGCAAGACGCGGAGGGTGGCGTGCCGGTCTATGCTGTCCGCAACGATCCTCGTGTCACGCGGATCGGGTGGTTCATGCGAAAGACACATCTCGACGAGGTTCCTCAGTTCTGGAACGTACTCAAGGGAGACATGTCGCTCGTCGGCCCGCGGCCCGAGCGAGAGTTTTTTGTGAAGCAACTAATTCAGGAAATTCCGTACTACAACCGGCGGCACAAAGTGCGACCCGGCATCACGGGACTCTATCAAGCCATGTTCGATAAGTACGATGAAAATTTGGACGATGTCAGGCAGCGCGTGAAGCACGATCTCATGTATATCGAGTCGATCTCGCTCCGGCTCGATGTTAAAATTCTATTTCGTACGGCCTACATTATGGTACGCGGAAAGGGGCAGGCATGACAACAACGGCCAAGCCTCGGATCGGCATCGTCCTCATCAATCTCAACTCCTATGAGGATACCGCGCTATGCCTGAAGTCTCTTGAGACGATCTCATATCAGAATGTTGAGATCATTCTGATTGACAATGGCTCTCGCGATGGCTCGGGCGCTCGATTGCAAGCAGCGTTTCCGCTTGTGACGCAAATCCGCTCCGAGACGAATCTTGGCTTTACGGGGGGTAATAATCTCGGCATCGAGCACGCGCTTGCTGCTGGCTGCGATCACGTGCTGCTCCTCAATAACGACACGATCGTAACGCCCGGCTTCCTCGATCCACTTGTGGCCCGGCTCGAATCCGACCCCCGGATCGCTGCTCTCAGCGGCAAAATCTATTATACTCGTTCGGCGCAAAACGGACGATCGGACATTCTTTGGTACGCCGGGTCGTTTCGGAAGTGGTGGCAAGGCTTCAGTCATTTTGGAATTGACGAGAAGGACCAAGGCAGGTATGACAAGCCGAAGGAAGTCTCCTACGCATCTGGCGCCGAAATGCTGTTGCGAGGTACGGCCATTCGCGAAATTGGTCTGCTCTCAGACGACTACTTCGCGTATTGGGAGGAGTCAGATTGGTGCCAGCGAGCGCGGAATGCAGGATATGTCGCGTTCTACGAACCGTCGAGTATCATCTATCATAACTATCGGAGTGGCGATCCCGGCCGGGAGTCTCCCATTCATAATTATCTCCATTGCCGAAACGGATTTATCTTTGCAAGTGTCCATGAGCATGGCTTCGGGCGACTCAAATTTTGGTTACTTTTCCCGATGGAATTGATCTACCGGAGCCTCTGGGACATTCGAAAAAGAAATAGCCGCGCCGGATGGGCAACCCTTTGGGGCATTTTTGATTTCTTACGGGGTTACCGGGGTGCGCAAGGACTCCGGGAGCGGGGTCTTATTCAGTCATAGCAGTTTCGCAACACAGAAAGGCAGACGTTAACTTGGAAGCAGAAATTCTTAGCAGGCCGATCCAAATGGTCGATGTACTCGGACAGTATCATCGCTATCAGGACGAAATCGACAGCGCGGTACTCGAGGTCGTACGCAGCGGCAAGTACATCAATGGCCCGTACGTCGCGAGGTTCGAGCGCGCGATGGAGAGTTATCTTGGTGTCAAGCACGCCATCGCATGCGCATCCGGCACCGATGCACTCCAGCTCGCGCTCATGGCAATCGAGATCAAACCAGGCGACGAAGTCATCACCACCCCGTTTACCTTTGCGGCAACCGCGGAGACAATCGTGCTCCTCGGCGGAGTGCCCGTGTATGTTGATATTGACCCCGAGACATTCAATATGGATGTCGAGCAGATCGAATCGAAGATCACTCCGCGTACACGCGCGATTGTGCCGGTCCATCTTTTTGGCCAGCCGGCAAACATGACGCGGATCAACGAGATTGCCCACAAGCATGGTCTCGTCGTGATCGAAGATGCGGCGCAAGCGGTCGGAGCGAAATGGGAAGGGAAAATGGTATGCGGTATCGGCGATATGGCCGCAATCTCATTCTATCCATCGAAGAACCTTGGCGCATTTGGCGATGCTGGCATGGTAACAACGAATGACGACAAGCTTGCACACGCCGTCCGCACAATCGCGAACCACGGTTCTGAGCGGGCGTATTATCACGACCGTCTTGGTGTGAATTCACGTCTCGATGCCATTCAAGCAGCCATTCTGAATGTAAAGCTTCAGTATCTGGACGAGTGGAACGAGGCGCGCGCAGCGGCGGCACGCATGTACACAAGTATCTTCTCGGAGTATCCCGCATTGCTCCGCACTCCAAGCGTTGATTCGCGGGCCACGCCGATTTGGCATCAGTACTCTGTGATGCTCTCGGGGCCTCGCGAAGCGCTCGCGGCACACCTGAAGAGTGCCGGCGTCCCGTTCAATATCTATTATCCGGTACCGCTCCATTTGCAAAAAGCTTACGGAGATGGCAAGCTCGGTGATTTCCCGCATACCGAGCACGCCGCCTCGCACATCCTTTCGCTGCCAATGCATTCCGAGCTCACGAGCGAGGATGTTGCGTATATTGCAGGAGAAGTAATCGCAGGTCTTTTGATCGCCCACGATTGATCGCCCACGATCAACAAGCTTAATACCACGCCTATGTCGCGCGCGCTACTCATTATCCCCACCTACAACGAGCACGAGAATATCGAGCGACTTGTCCACGAGATCTTCGCCCAGCAGCCCAACTGCCCGGACGTCGAGCTCAATATCCTGGTCGTCGATGACAATTCGCCGGACGGCACATCACTCGTCGTCAAGGAAGTCCAGGCAAAAGAAGATCCTGCGCACCGGCGTGTGCATTTACTCTCCCGCCCCGGTAAGATGGGCCTCGGAACCGCCTATGTGGACGGCTTCCGATTCGGACTCGCCGAAGGCTATGATTACATCTTCGAGATGGATGCCGATTTCTCGCACGACCCGCGTGAGATCCCGAATTTCCTTCGGGAGATCCAGGACTATGATCTCGTGATCGGCTCACGCTACATTCCGGGCGCGCGCGTGGACAACTGGCCGCGGCGGCGACTGCTCCTTTCGTATAATGCTAACGTTTATGCCCGCGTAATCACGGGTATTCCCGTCCGTGATGCAACGGGCGGATTCAAGTGTTTTCGCCGCAAAGTTCTGGAGGCCATCGATCTTGGGGACATTCGTTCGAATGGCTATGCCTTCCAGATCGAGATGAACTTCCGCACATGGCGAAAAGGATTTCGCATCAAGGAAATCCCGATCACGTTTGTGGACCGCAACGCCGGTTCGAGCAAAATGAGCAAGGCTATCGTGCGTGAGGCGGTAGGAATGGTCTGGAAGCTGAAAGCGCGAGCGCTCGCTGGCGAACTCTAAGGACGTGGATCTCTCCATCATCATCGTCAGCTACAATGTCAAGGAGTTTCTCCGTGGCGCGATTGTGAGCGTCCAGCGCTCGCTGGCTGCCGGTGACGTCACTGGCGAGATTATCGTCGTCGATAACGATTCGTCCGATCGGAGCGCCGAGATGGTGGCCCTGGAATTTCCGGACGTGCGGCTGTTTGCACTCAGTGAGAATCTTGGATTTGGCCGCGCGAACAACCTCGCAATGCGGGAAGCGCATGGAGATTGTTTTCTTCTGCTCAATCCTGACACGGTTGTCGGGGAAGACACGCTCCGCGTGATGCTCGATTTCATGCGCGCGCATCCTGAGGCAGGGCTCGCTGGCTGCAAGCTGCTTAATGGTGATGGCTCGTTCCAACTGAGTTGCCGCCGTGGTTTCCCGACACCCTGGGCAAGCTTCACGAAATTGTTTGGGCTCGCCCGGCTTCTTCCGAACTCCAAACTCTTCGCGAAATATAATCTTACCTACCTGTCCGTCGATCAAACGTATGAAGTGGATGCGCTCGGCGGAGCCTTCATGATGATGTCCCGTGCTGCATACAACGTAACGCGAGGGTTCGACGAGGACTTCTTCATGTACGGCGAAGACCTCGACCTGTGTTACCGGACGAAGCGGGCAGGCTTCAAGGTATTTTATGTGCATAGCACGGCAACAGTCCACTTCAAAGGAGAATCGGCCCGTCGAAGTGCGATGAACGAAGTCGCGGTCTTCTATGAAGCGATGCACATCTTCGTCAAGAAGAATTATCCTGCATCGACATTCTTCCTTGCACTTCTTCGTATTGGTATCGCTTGCCGCACACTCCTGGCGTTCATCCAGAAATACCGGGGCGTTGTGCTCTTTGTCGCGATCGACTATTTTACGGTCGTAATCGGCGTGCTGCTCGCGAGCAAACTTGTTCTTGGGGATTGGCTGGCGCTGCCGGCTCGCGATTATCCAAACGCCCTGCTGTTGCCGCCCCTCATCGCAGTTGGTCTGCTCGCGGCACTGCGCGCCTATAGCAACTCGGAGCGTTACAGTTCGCGGCAGATCGTGCTCGCCATGCCGGCGATGCTCATCGGCTTCTCATCACTCACGTATTTTTTCAAGGAATATCCGGCGAGTCGCTCAGTTGTCCTCGGCGTGACGGTGCTCTCAAGCCTGCTGCTGCTCGCCAACCGCCTGGCGATGCGACTGATCGACCGATTCCGGTGGGGCGGCGCGCAATCGGCAAGTCCGCTGATGCGCAGGACTCTTATCGTGGGCACCAGTGCTGAGGCGAGCCGAATTGCGGGTCTGCTCAAGCGTACGGAATTCCTCCGGCGATACGAAGTGATCGGTTTTATCGACCACTCTCTTGAGCGCCTGGGCAATCAAGTGCTGCCGGGCATCGCGATCGTTGGTGATCTTAATATGCTTCCTCGGCTCGTCCGAGAACAGCGCATCCAAGAGGTCATTTTCGCGAGCGACGCGGTCCCACATACGGCCATGCTCGACGCAATGCAGCGGGTGGCTCGAGAAGCCAGCGCGATGCGGGTGAATTTCAACATGGTGCCTTCAGCGACAGACATCTTGTTGGGTCGCCAGAAAATCGAACTGCTTTCGAACGAGCCAGACAGCGGTCTTGGGCTGATGCCGATCGAACTGAGCCTGCATCGCATTTCCCACCGCATTGCTAAACGTGCGCTCGATTTGATCGTCAGCGGGCTGGCACTTCCCGTTGCAACCTTCCGCGCGGTTCTTGCGCCACGCCGCCAAAGCGAAATCGCAACGTGGCAGCAGATCTTTCTCGGCAAGGTGACGCTCGTGGGGTTCGCCTCCGGCGAGGCCCGGGCGGCCTACTATAGCAAACCAAGTCTGACAAGTCTTGCCGCGGTCGCCGCGCCACGCGATGCGCGCGCCGAGGACATTCATCAATTCGACCAGTATTACGCGCGCAATCACACGTTCGGCATGGACTGCGAGATTCTGCTCAAGACGCTCCTGCTTCACCGCGATCGCGCCTCTCACTCACACTAATACGCTCATGGCCAAAACTGTACTCGAATTCGAGAAACCGATCGAAGAACTCGAGCAGAAGCTCGAGGAGATGCGGAAGCTTTCGGAGACCGTCGATCTCACGAATGAGATTCGGGAGATGGAGACGAAAGTCGATTTGCTGAAGCAGGAGATTTATCAGAATCTCACGCGCTGGCAGCGCGTCCAGCTTGCCCGTCATCCGGACCGGCCATACTCATTGGACTACATCAACGCGATCAGTCCCGACTTTACCGAGTTGCACGGCGACCGCTCGGTCCGCGACGACCCGGCCATTGTGGGTGGTTTCGGCACGCTTGACAAAGTCGGGAGCATCCTCTGGATTGGTCATCAGAAAGGCCGCGATACCAAACAAAATGTTTTCCGCAACTTTGGGATGCCGAACCCCGAAGGCTACCGAAAGGCATTCCGTCTGATGAAGCTTGCAGAGAAGTTTGGACGGCCGGTCATCACGTTACTCGATACGCCTGGAGCATTTCCGGGTATCGAGGCCGAAGAGCGCGGTCAGGCAGAGGCCATCGCGCGAAATCTCTTCGAGATGGCACGTCTGAATGTACCGATCGTCGTGGTCATCATCGGTGAAGGCGCTTCCGGCGGCGCGCTGGGCATTGGGCTCGGCGATCGCATTCTCATGATGGAGAATGCGTGGTACAGTGTGATCTCGCCGGAAAGTTGCTCCTCCATCCTTTGGCGAAGTTGGGAATACAAAGAGCAGGCGGCCGAAGCACTCAAACTCACGGCGACTGACATGCTCGGTCAGGGCATCATCGACCGGATTATTCCCGAGCCGTTGGGCGGCGCGCAGCGAGCCCCAGAAGTGATCTTCCAAACGTTGAAGGAGATTCTGACCGAAGAGATCTTAGCTCTTCGCGAACTTCACCGCATCGATCCTGCCTCGAACCTCGACCGGCGAACCGAAAAATTCGGCCGAATGGGAGTCTGGCAAGAGGGACTCGATGCCGCGCTTAACGAGTCGGTGACGCTGGTGCCCGAACCCGCCCCACAACCTCTCAACTGATCCGGACGATCGCATGCTCACGATCGTCTTGCTGCTCCTTGCAACAGTCGCGGCCGTATTGCTGGCGAGGTTGTTCTTCAGCGGATTTCGGAAACGGCAACTTTCCGTTGCCGAGCAAATGGGGCTTGCATCGCGCATATGCATTGCAGCCGCCGCCGACGCCTTCGATGTCGAACTCGATCACAGTCTGGATAGCCTCGCGAAGCTTGATGAGTTAATTGAGCAGGGCTTTGCCGGTGTTCTTGAAGTAACAGACGATACAGTTTACGTCCTTGCGGCGTACTTCGGACAAGTGCTCGTACATACGTGTGGAGCGGAATGGCAAGCGGCGAACGGTCAAGATGCAAAGCCGACACTCAAGATCGGCTCAATTCTGGAATCAATATCACCATTCGGAATGATCGAGCGGAAGCTGCTTGCACCTCAGGATACGAATCTTGCTGCCGAAGTGCGTGAGTTGATGATGAGAACCGAATCAGCGCATGTCAATGCGAACTGAGCCGCGCCAGCGAGGCAGCATCATTCCGATCGCTGCTGTCTTTTCACTTCCCATCATCTGGGGCACGACGTTCGCCACGGTCCAGCGCGCGCTTTCGGACGTAACGCCCATGGCGTTTGTCGTCATGCGGTTCGGGCTGGCCGGTCTGTTCTTCCTTGCGATCTCCAAATCCGCTCGGAAAGGGATTCTTCTTCTCTTCCGCGCTAGCACTCTGCATGAACGCCGGTTTCGACGGGACATGATCGTTCTCGGCCTCGCGATCGGTGGTGGATACATCCTCCAGACGATCGGGCTCCTGACGACGACATCCGCGAAGTGCGCCTTCCTCACATCAACGACGATCATCTGGACTCCGCTTGCCGCCTGGGCGCTCGGCCGGGAACGGCTCACCCCCAAGATACTGACCGCTGTCGCCGTGACAATTGCCGGCGTTTACTTCTTGACTCAGCCGTTCGCGACCGGAGGTGTTGTTGTCGGCGATATCCTCACGCTGGCGTGCGCGCTGGCGTTTAGTGTCTATATCATCGTGATCGATCGTGCAATGCTCAGCGCCAAAGAATTTGCCAAAGACGAGCACGAAGCGTCCCTGATGGTGACCGCAACGCAGATCGTGGCCGGTTCCGTTATTTTTCTGATCTTCATGCCACTCATCGAGCGGCCGCACTTCCATGCAACGACGATGAGCGTCGGAGTCCTTCTTTACACCGGCATTTTTGCTACCTGTGTGACGGGGTATTTGCAGAGCCGCTATCAGCACCATGTTAGCCCGACGACCGCCTCGATCATCTACATGATCGAGCCCGTTGTTGCGGCGATTATCGCTGAAATTTTTCTCACTGAACGAATGGGTTTTCCCGAAATGTTGGGCGGAGGACTAATCATTCTTGGTGTCATTATTGCGCAGGTGGAATTTCCGAGCCTGTGGGGTTTCATCAAGAGCTAATATATTATGAAACGCGCCAGCCGTCTTCCTCTCATCGCTCCATGGGTCATTCTGGCCCTGTGTGTTTTGTGCGCGCGTCCGGCCGAGGCTCAGGTCGGCTCCATCTTCGGCAAGAACAAAGTCGAGTACAAGAATTTCGATTGGAAGTTCATCCAGTCGCCCCACTTCGACGTGTATTTCTATCAGGGTGGTCGTGAGTTGGCCGAGTTCACGGCTGATCATGCCGAGTCCGCGCTCGACTCGATCGAGCGTGTCGTCAAGTACGACATCACGAACCGCATCGCCATCCTCGTCTATAACTCCCACAACGATTTTCAGCAGACGAATGCCGTAGGCGAATTCCTACCCGAAGGCGTCGGCGGCGTAACAGAGCTGCTCAAGAACCGCGTTGTGATTCCCTTCGAGGGCGATTTCGAGTTATTCCGTCATGTGATCCACCACGAGTTGACACATGCCGTCATCAACGATATGTTCGCCGGCGGGACGTACCAGTCTCTCTTGACGGGAGGCGGTATGGAAATCCCATCCTGGATGAATGAAGGGCTAGCCGAGTATAACTCACTCCACGGACTTGACATCGAAACCGACATGTACATGCGGGATGCCGTGCTAAATGAGGCCGTCCCTTCGCTTGCGCGACTCGGTGGATACGTGCAGTACCGCGTTGGACAGACGATGTACTGGTACATCGACGAGCGGTACGGCCCGGACAAAGTCGGCGAGTTGTTGCAGCGGATCAAGGCAAGCCGATCGGTTGATGCCGGATTCCGCTCGACGTTTGGCTTGAGCGTCTCCGAGTTTGGTGATAAGTTCTTGGCCGGCCTGAAAGTCCTTTATTTTCCTGACATCGCACGATATGCCGATCCGAATGATTATGCCGATCCAATCGCGGATCACAAGAAGCTCGACGATTTTATGAACGTGTCGCCAGAGATCTCGCCGCAGGGTGATCTCGTCGCGTTCATTAGCGACCGGAGCGGCTACTACGATGTTTACGTCCAAAGCCTCTCCCAGCCCAAAGACATTAAGAAGGTTTTGGGCGGCGGTGGTACGAGCGCGAATTTCGAGGAGCTACATTTGCTCACTCCAGGACTGAGTTGGTCGCCGGATGCCAAACGGCTGGCCTTGGCATCGAAGGCCGGAGAGTCGGACGCGATCTTTCTGCTCGATATTAACGGTGGCAAACAAGAACGGCTCCCAAACATCGATCTCGACGGCATTCAAGGACTGAAGTGGTCTCCAGATGGAAAGTTCATCGCACTGGTGGGTATTCGGAATGGACAGAGCGACATCTACATCTACGACCTCGACCAGAAGCAACTCCGCAATCTCACCAACGATGCGTTCGCGGATCACGAACCCGCCTGGACCGCCGACTCGAAGTCCATTTACTTTAGTAGCGAGCGCGAAGTGAACCTTGGCGTTGGGCAATACCCCCTCTCTCGGGCGGGAAGTGTGAACTTCGAGAGTCCGAACCGCGATCTCTATCGCTACGATCTGACGGCGAATACCGTGACACGGATCACATCCACTCCCAATGCGAACGAGTATTATCCCCTGCTGACGAAGGATAACCATCTTCTTTACATCAGCAATGCCAATGGCATCAACAACATTTACACCGCCAATGCCGACGGCTCTAACGCGCACCCGATCACGAATTCCGTCTCGAAGATCGATCAGATCTCGATCTCGAGCGATGGGTCGAAGCTCTGTTTTTCCACCATGCACAAAGGCGGCTATGATATTTTCATGCTCCGTAGTCCGCTGGAGCGCCACGTCGATACGCTGCCCCTGACGGAGTATCGCACAAACAACGGCGGCCACCTCGTCTCGCGCATCGATACGTCGCTCAAGAGTGGCAAGGACCAAGACACCGCCAAAGGTTACGGGAATGTCGGCGTCGATCTGCACGATTATGTCTTTAGCCAAAATCCAGCAATAGAGCGTGGCACCCATGGTCTCCGCGATCAACGAATGCCGGCCGAAGTTGTAACGAATTACAAGGATTCGAGCGGCCGCTACTATGTCCACCCATACCGGACGGTCTTCACACCCGACGTGATCATCGGCTCGGCGGGCTATACCGGATATTATGGCCTCCAGGGGACGACGCAGATGCTCTTCTCGGATGAGCTTGGCAATCAGCAGATTTTCTTCGCAACGAATCTGATACTCGATCTCCGTAATTCCGATTATTTGCTTGCGTATTACAATCTCGCGAATCGTGTCAATTGGGGTCTGCAAGGCTACCACAGCGCAGCATTCTTGCAGGAGGCCTCCGATCCCGATGCGCCGCTTGAACTGTATCCCGTTGCCCGTTTTACTTCGACCGGCCTCGCCGCTATGGCCTCCTATCCTCTCAGCCGATTTTCGCGGGTCGACTTCACCGTGACCGGCGCCGTGTTCCAGAAGGATCTCATTGTTTCGGAAAATGTGCCGACGAAGAATGCCTACGCGGTTTTCCCGCAAGTTAACTACGTCCACGACGATGCGCTCTACAGCTACTTCTATCCGATCGGCGGTTCGCGGTTTAACATCGGGCTTGCCGCCGCGCCGCCCATCGCCAATAACTGGCTCGGCTTCGTTACGCCTTCGCTCGATCTCAGGCATTACTTGAAAATAACCAACTCCTTCTCTTTTGCCACTCGGATCACCGGAGCTGCAAGTTTTGGTTCGACGCCGCAGCACTTCTTCATCGGCGGCGTCGACAACTGGATCAACCGATTCTATAAAACGCAAGGCTTCCCGATCAACGATCCGCAGGATTTTGCCTTCTTCACTCCGGGTCTTCCCTTGCGCGGATTCGCCTACGATGAGAAGATCGGAACACATTACGCGATTGCCAATCTGGAACTCCGCTATCCATTCCCGATCATCGTTGGCGGCTTCCCGCTTGCGTTCTTTGGCGATAGCTTCCTCGATGCCGGCACTGCTTGGAACAACAGCGTGTACCTTTTCCAGCGCGGACCAGATGGCAATTGGATAACCCGTGATCTCCTGATGTCCGCCGGGACCGGTATCCGTACCTATCTCCTCGGCTTCTATACCCACTTCGA
This sequence comes from Candidatus Kapaibacterium sp., assembly GCA_017882165.1. Classification (GTDB taxonomy): domain Bacteria; phylum Bacteroidota; class Ignavibacteria; order Palsa-1295; family Palsa-1295; genus PALSA-1295. The sequence goes on along the minus strand of JADGPZ010000012.1, from coordinate 750 downwards.
TATTGCCTGGACCACGAATCTCTCGACCTGGTCCCGTCCCAATTACATCATCTCGCTCGGCGAGGATTTCTAACGAACCGCATTCAAACGTGCGGCCTGCCTTCGAGCGGGTTCGTCCACAGGTTACTTGCCGGTGACGTTTCGAAAGCCGCCATTGCCTCGACTTCGCGCCAGATGAGCTGACACGGAAACCGGTTCTCGTTCAGCGCACGGCAGAGCACGAGCGAATCGAATGCGCCACCCAAATCCTGAAGGTGCTTCAGCTCCGGATAGCCTCGCACACCGTGCAGCATCGTGAGATGGATATTGTGCTTCTGTGCCAACTCGCCAATGGCGGCCAGACGCTGCCACTCCATCCCCTCGGTTTCGAGTCCGTCTCGCGGGGAGATGTCGATCGCCAGCCGCTCGATTTTCCGCTCATGATACATCGGCAGCTTGGCCGCGAAGTCGAACGTGAGATCCACGGTCGGGATGATCTTGCGCGACGTAAATGCACCGCAGTACGTAAGATATAACTCTTCCGGCGTATCCAGCGGAAGGAAAAGACGGTAAACGCCGGCATCGAGCACCGCCCGGCATTCGGCGTTCGACTTTGGCGCCTCGGCGAGTGATACCCCCAGCGGAATATCCACCGCCGCGCGCAAACGCCGAATGAGCGCGAGGCTTGGTGCCTCCCACGGATCGCAATCGACGAATTGAAGATTGATCATCTTCGAATTCTCTTTTCGCAGCAACCGGGCGCGATCAACC
>JADGPZ010000069.1 GCA_017882165.1 Candidatus Kapaibacterium sp. | reverse complement strand
GAGTACAAATCCAAGTGTAAGTTGATCCAGGAGAAGCTGATAAAGTTCGCCACTCGCATCCCAGCGTTCATGTACCTGACCGATTTTCGCGAGAACACGCTGCAAGACGTCATCACGAAGTTAGAGCCAGATCTGTTTTTGGCGGTCACTGGTCTAACTGTGGCGGACTTCCATCTGCTGGTACGCCTCAAGGTGTTTAACACCGAGCAGATGAATCAAGCTGTCTTCGCTTTTCGCCGTTATGAAGATGCCTCTCTGATGTACACGGGGATCGAGAGCCACGAAGGCTTATCCTATTATGGGCTCTACGACACGGTAGTAGCGAAGGAGTAATGCTGAAGGTTTTTCCGGTCTGTGGGAAAGAAATCGTGTTGGCCCCGAAATTTTTGAAATTTCGGGAACGCGGTTTTGGGCGTTCATGAACTCCGAACATAAATTCGATATGGAATTATTTTGATATTTCTTTCTGGCGGAATAGAGTTGTGTCTATTTGAATGAGAATTATGAATTTTGGACTCAAATACGAAAATCAAGGCGTGAAATCTTTCGAATAGAATTCGAGTGGCTGACAGAAAGAGTGCGTGGTAGGGAGCGCGGGCTATCAGGCAGAAAGGCTACTACGGTTAGAAGTGGTACGATCCGCTCACTAATGGGATCACGTCGAAGGCTGTATTGAAGACGTACTCGCCAAGCGTCGGCAGTCCCCGATTGCCTGCTTTGTAAAGCGAGAAGACGATGCCCACGTCAATCGTGAAGTCGTTTTCGAAGTAGCGGACGGAGAATGTCGTCGGCACGATCCCAAAATCGCCGATCCAAACGAACTCGATCGCGGCCTTGAGGTTCTCGCCAACGCGCATATCGCCGGCGACAGCGATGACGGTATTGGTAAGGTTCTCGGGCGCTGTAAGTCCATTGGTGTCAATAGAAGTCCGTTGGTATGCAATGCCACCCAGGAGCGTTAGCTCAGACTCCCACGTGCCATACGTCGCCGCGACAAACGGGAATGCAATGCGATCGACTTTCGTGACATAAGAGTAGACGCCCTGCATACCAGCCGCCACAGTAAAGAGGTCAGAGAAATATGGAGTGATCTTGAACCCGCCTGTTGCGGTGCTGATCGCTGTTGGCAAGAACGGCGCAAACAGCCCGCCGCCATTCAGACTGAGCCAGTCGGTTACTCCGTAATTCATCTGCAATCCGGCCACGAGGTAGTCCATGAGGAACAGGTGTCCACCGCCGAATGCGCGCGCGGTCGGCGTCAGAAACGCCTGCGATGCCAGCGGGTCTTTAGAAGTGACATAGGTTGAAGTCATAAACGTCTCCCGACGATCGTTCTGGCCAGTCCAATTATCGACGTAATCGAGGTCGGGATACTTGAAAAAGAGATTGCCATAGCCGGTGCTGAGGATCACATGCGCCGAATCATCGAAGAGATAGCGATGGCCTTTGAAGAGATTGTGATCTCTCGTGGCAACACTCGATGTGTCGGGAAGCTTTGGACGGGTGAGGAAGCGCGAGACATCATACTTCGCTTCATCGGCGGTGCTTTTGAGCGCATCCCGTTTCAGGTCATCCTTTTGCACCCAATTGTACCGGTAGTCGATGGCGTAGGAAATAGCCGCAAGCGGAATTTCGAGCCGCCCGTAGCGCGTCTCCGCAATGATACGGTCCGGCAATGGCCGGCCGAGCACGACGACATAGAACTGCGCAGAATCCCGCATGACCAACTTGACGTAAGAGTCTGGCGTGAGTTCGTCAGGACGAAGCTGTGCCACAGCCGAAGAGACAAAAGAGAAAGAAAAGAGAAGAAAGAAGAACGTAGAAAGACGGATCTGCGACCCAACAACTCGAACGAATGTGTTTGCTATTCTCATCATTAATCTCTTCTTTATTCTCTTTTCTTTCTTCTTTACTTCACCCGTCCCGGGTTCTCCTCGATGAACTGTTTCCAATTCTTTGTCCCACCTTTCGAGAGCATAGTCTTGCGGGTCGCGTGCGTGATGGCCACTGCTAACGCATCATAGGCATCTGGAAGTTTGCGGTCTGCCGGGGCGAGCTTGAGCAGACTTCTAACCATGAACTCGACTTGTTCCTTCGAGGCATTGCCGTTGCCGACGACCGCGCGCTTGATTTCGCGCGGCGAATATTCGGCGGCCGTGAGATCGCGGAGCATCCCGGCGAGCATCGCAACGCCTCGAGCGTGTCCGAGTTTCAGCGTCGATTGCACATTCTTGTGATAGAAGGCGGATTCAATGGCAAGCTCGTCCGGCGCGGCACGTTCGATCACGGCCGTCAGACGCGTGAAGATCGTCCGCAAGCGCAAGGGGAGTGTCGCAATCCGCTTCGACTCGATGGTTCCATACTCAACCGCACGCATTTTGCCACCCTGCCCGGTGGAGGTCTCAATCACGCCGTAGCCGGTCACAAGTGTGCCGGGATCGATGCCGAGGATGATCACGGTCGAAACGATTGCGAATATTCCGGAAGATTGCGCGTGATCCAAAACTTGAAAACGAGCGTCAGTTTCATTGGTATGCCGACCCCAATCCTACGGTCGAACACGTTGTAATTCATTTGCTCGATCTTTCGAAGCATCCGGAAATAGATTGCTTCCATGATTTCGGCGGCGAACATGGTGGGACGTTCGTCATTTCGCAACAGCTCGCGTGCTGCTGCATGTTGGTCTTTGGCTCTTTGCACTTCGAATTTCATCAGTTCCACAAACCGTGTGTTGTACGTCTGGTTCAATAGATCTTCTTCCGAATAATTGAATCTCCGAAGATCTTCGAGCGGCAGATAGATTCGTCCCATTGCCGCATCCCGGCCGACATCGCGAAGGATGTTCGTGCGCTGGAGCGCATTGCCGAGCGCTACCGCGTAGTCGCGGGTCTCCTCATGTTTGTAGCCGAATATCTGGATCGATATGAGTCCAATGATGCCCGCAACGGCATAGCAATATTTGTCTAACTCTTCGATCGTTTCATAGCGCGACTTTGTGAGGTCCATTTCGACACCATCAATGAGCGTCATCAGATACGCCTTTGGAATATGGTACCTTGTCAGGACCGGCGCGAGTCGCTCCAGAATCGGATGCGCCGGCTCGCCGGAATAGCATCGCTCGACCTCTTCCCGCCAGGCCTGAAGCTGGAGTAGTTTATCACCGCCATGAGGTTCGTCGACGAGATCGTCCGTGTATCGGCAAAAATCGTATACGTAACGCATGGCCTCCCGCTTCTCCTTCGGCAGGAGCCAGAAGGTATAGCGGAAATTACTCGGCTCACGTTTGGTTTGGATGACTGCCGCGTCCATGGTTAGGGTTAACAGCGAATGGTGGTACTGAGTTTGGCGACCTACACCAAAGCCTTGATGAGCATCATTCTTCGCTCCTTGCGGCCAAGTGACGGTCTCTCCCGAATGGTGTCGCCGCCAAGTGCTCGAATCTTTTGGAGCATCATTCGTGCACCAATCAGTACCGCGCGAAGCTCATATCGCAAACGTCCCGTGACCAGTTCAGGAAGCTGCGCGCTCTCATCCAGCATTCGCTCAATCCGGTCGCACTCATATAGGACAAGCTTCGCCGTGCTCGCCGATTTTAGCAGTTCCTCGATATTCGCGAGTTCGAACAACGTCATGTCCTCACGAGGGAAATAGCACCGTCCTGCCGTGAGATCAGCCTTCGCATCTTGCAGAAAGTTTACGAGTTGAAGGGCGGTGCAAATATCGTTGGAGAGCCGGATACGTTCTTCGTCGCAGTACCCAAACAGCGCGAGGATAAGCTGCCCGACCGGCTCGGCCGAGCGGCGCGTGTACCAATGCAAGTCTTCGTAAGTTTCGAATCTAACCTTGCCACGCGCATCGAACTCGAAGGCGTCGAGCAAGAATTCGAACGGCTCCGGCGAAAGACTGAAACTCCGGATGCTGTTCTGTAATGCAAGGAAGATCGGATGTGAGGAGATTTCCCCGATGAATGCTTGCCCGAGATTCTTGCGCCACTCGGCGAGCAACCGGAGTCGCTCATCCGATGTCCTCTCAGGCAAGTCGGCAAAATCATCTGCCGTGCGCATGAAGGCATAGAGCGCAAAGAAGTGCGGGCGAAGCCGTTTGGGAATGAGAAGGGAGCCAACCGGAAAGTTCTCATAATGCGAACGCGCGATCCGACGACATTCATCGTAGGCGGCAGCGTGGGCGCTTGCCGTGGCAGCTAAGTTCGTCTGAAGTCGTGGCATTGAAGTCCATCCAAACTAAGCTGTCTCGTTGCTCGTTTCTTCGATCGCCCACCCGCCGCGGCGGGCACGCCAAATGAACGTCTATCTAACCAACCGTTTTCTCCATTTCTTTGCGGTCATCATCGCCGCATTGTGTTTCCTGCTTTTATTCATTGGGGGACTCGTCACGAGCCATCAGGCCGGACTTTCGGTGCCCGATTGGCCGACAAGCTTTGGATGGAGCATGTTCACGTTTCCGATCAAAGACTGGATCGGCGGGATTTTTTTCGAGCATACCCACCGGCTTCTGGCGACATTCGTAGGGTTTCTCATTTTGGTGCAGGCCTTTATCTGGCAGTTCGATTTCCGTGGGTTCTGGAAACGGCTCCTGTGGGTTGCGGTTGCGGGTGGTGCAGTGTACCTCATTGTAAACTTTTTCTATCTTGCCGCCGATGCATTCGGAAGCGGCTTGTGGGCGCTTGCAGCCACCGCAGCGATTCCGATTTTCTTTTGTGTCCTGGTGCTTGTCTTCATCATCGGAGCGATCCTTTCTCGCGACCGTGATCGCATCGTCCGCGATGCGGGCAACCTCATGGTTCGACGACTCGCCTGGCTTGTACTATTGGGAGTTGTTCTTCAGGGGGTGTTGGGCGGCATGACCGTTCTTTACTATCTACCTCCGACAATATCGAGCGCGCACGCAGGGCTTGCACAGGCGGTCTTTTGCCTTACGATGGCGATTGTAATGGTAACCGGCAAGCGGTGGAATCAGGCTCGGCCGAAGCGCATGGAACGGAGCCGCGTTGGTATTCGAACGCTGTCACTCATTACTGTTGTCGCGGTTTTCCTCCAACTCATGATCGGCGCGGTGATGCGGCACACAGCTTCGGGCCTCTCCATTCCGACGTTTCCGTTCGCCCCGAACGGCAGCCTGATTCCAGATTTTACTTCATTTGGAGTCACGATTAATTTCGCCCACCGCGCCTGGGCCGTAGTGGTGACGTTCCTCATCTTCGCGAGTGCGCGAGAAGTGTTCCGCAATTACTCAAAGGAGAAGCCACTCGTCGTTGCAATGATGCTCGCGGTGTTCTTGCTCGGCGTCCAAATCGTGCTCGGGGCGATCGTGATATGGACCGGTAAGGCGATCACCCCTGCCACGCTGCATGTCTCCTGTGGCGCGGCGATCCTGGGGACGATGGTTTACATCATGGTGCTGAGCCGACATTGGTACGCACCTCGGACAATGTATCTGTCCGATAGGACGGATCAATCCGACAACAAAGTCGTATTGGTTTCCGCCAAGCGTGGCCGCTGGCAGCGAGTTAAGAAATGGACTCAGCACTCAGCCCAATGACCGAATATCGGCAGGACTCAGCACTTGATGCCCAATTCGATTGGCGTCAACTTCTGCGCGATTTCTACGATCTCTCAAAGCCGGGCATTGGGTTCTATTCGTTGCTCACGACGGCAGCATCCTTCTGGCTCGCGTCGCATGAGTTCAATGTGACGCTCTTCATCCACACGCTAATCGGCACTGGCCTCGTGACGTGTGGTGGGGGAGCACTGAACCAAGTGCTCGAAGTCGAGGCCGACCGAAGCATGCGCCGCACCGAGAACAGACCATTGCCTTCGGGACGTCTGTCGCTGATGAGTGGTCTCATCTTTGGCGTCTCGACTTCCCTGGTTGGAGCTGCCTATCTTCTCGCGTTTGCGGGCGCGCTTCCCGGACTTCTCGCCATTGCGTGCCTTGCCGGTTATCTGTTTGTCTATACTCCGCTCAAGAAGAAGACGCACCTATCGACGCTCATCGGCGCGGTTCCGGGCGCGGTACCGATTCTGATCGGCTGGGCGGCGGTGCGGGGTGAAATAGGAATGGCTGGCTGGGCGCTTTTCGCGATTCTTTTTCTCTGGCAGATCCCACACTTTCTCGCGATTGCCTGGATGTATCGCAAGGACTATGCGCGGGCGGGCTTTCCGATGCTTACCGTGATTGACCCCGAAGGGACACGCGCGGCATTTCAGGCTGTCAGTTACACGCTCGTGCTAATTCCTGTTAGTCTCTTGCCATCGCTTCTGCGGCTGACTGGTCCGGTCTATTTTGCCGGTGCGCTTATCTTGGGGATACTCTTTGCCATCCAGGCTCTTCGCACTTCCTCGACTCGAACGAATGCGTCTGCCAAGCAGCTCTTGTTTGCATCGATCATCTACTTGCCAGCCTTGCTCGCGTTGCTTGTGATCGACAAGTCTTGAGTGCTGCGTCATCGCTGAGCGGCATCGCTGAGCGGCATCGCTTATGCAGATTCCAGCGACTCTTCGAGCAACTGACGCTGGTATAGGTCGTAGTAATTTCCGCCGTGGGCAAGCAACTCGCTGTGGGTTCCGCGCTCGACGATGCGGCCGTGATCGAGCACGATAATCATGTCGGCTTCTTTGGCCGTCGAAGTCCGATGGCTGATCAGAATGGTTGTGCGTGGCATGGGGTCGTTCCGCAGGTTCGAGAGGATATGCTCCTCGGTCGCAGTGTCAACTGCGGACATCGCATCGTCGAGGATGAGAATGCGCGGCTTCCGGGCAATGGCGCGCGCGATTGCCGTGCGCTGCTTCTGCCCACCCGATAGCGTGATCCCGCGCTCGCCGAGCATGGTCTTGAATTTCTCAGGAAATTCCATGATGTTATCGTAGATGTCGGCGGCTTTCGCCGCTTCTTCCGCTCCGACAAGATCCGGTTGGTCCGTGCCGGTCATGCCAAAACCGATATTCTCGGCAATCGTCTCGGAGAAGAGAAATGGCTCTTGCGTGACAAAGCCGATGGAGCCACGCAGGATTTCGACGGGAATTGTCTTAATATCGTGACCGTCAACAAGTATCGAACCTTCGGTGGTATCGTAGAGTCGGGCGAGTAGATCGACGAGCGAAGTCTTTCCGCTGCCGGTCCTTCCCATGATCGCGAGCGTCATACCATGCTCGATTCGGAGCGACACATCGCTGAGCACGTCTGGCAGTTCGGGCCGATAACGGAATCTCACGTTCCTGAACTCGATTGCGCCGGAAAGAGATGTAATGCGCGAGTCCGTTCGCTCGGTATTTTTGATGTCCGGTTCGGTCTCGAACAACTTGACAAGCCGCGCCATGCTCGCGGCCGCGCGCTGGATCATATTCGTCACCCAGCCGAGCGCGATGAAGGGCCACGTCAACATCCCGAGATAGACTATAAACTGCACGAGGACGCCGATCGTAATCTCATGGGCGATTACCATGCGGCCTCCGAGCAGGAGCAGCACGACTGTGGAGAGTCCCATGAAGGCAAAGATGATTGGTTGCATGAGACCCTGCGTCCGGACCAATCGCATGTTCTTGTCGTAGTACCCGGTTGCCAATCCATTGAAGACGCCTTCTTCGTATCGCTCGCGCACGTAGGCTCTGACCACCCGCATGCCACTGATACTCTCGGTTGTCCTCGAAGTGAGATCGGCAAAATGCGCCTGCACGGCATCGAAGAGCGGATGGACACGGCGGCCGATGAAATAGACTGCAACGGACATGAGCGGGAGCGGCAGGACCGTCAGCAATGCCAGCGTGGGCGAGAGCGCCAGCATATAGCCGAAGATCGCGAGGAACGTCGCGATCGTGTCGGCCGAATACATAATGCTCGGGCCAACGAAGAAGCGAACCGCATCAACATCGTTCGTCGCGTATGCCATCAGTTCACCCTGCGGCGTATTCTGAAAGAACCTCATGGAGAGCTGTTCGACGTGAGCGAGGAGGTCGTTGCGAAGGTCGTACTCGATGTGACGGCTGGCAACAATGATATTTTGCCGGACGAGATAATAGAAGAATCCGCTGATAAACGCGAACCCGACAATGAACAGGGCTTGAACGAGCAGGGTGGAGGGCGTCGCGTTGCCGGTCGTCAGATCGTTCATCGCGTTGCCGAAGAAGTGCGGCCAAACGACTTGTGCTCCGCTCGAGATTGCGACCAGGACGAAGCCTTTCAGGTACATCGTCCGGTAGCGGGTGAAGTAGGGAAGAAGTCGAAGCAGAGATTTCATGTGTGCCAGTGGATGATCGATCCTCGTTGAGCGCTCATCGATGAGGGCTCCGCCACGGAACAACGATTTTTTTGGGAATATGCTCCGGGAGTCTCAGAATCAGACAAATGTTCCGATTAGGACAATTAAAGTTAGTGTTTTTTGGTTTGCTACATTTATGGCTTCCATAAGGAAGCGGTTTCAGACGACACACTTGCCACCCGCGCGACCAATGCCGCGACCCGAAGCGCAAGTGATTACAATTGAATATGCCTGAAGAGAACCAGATCGAAAACCTAACGGAGAACACGGCCGACTCATCCAGCCCGAACCCTCCAACTCATAATGCCCCTCAGAATGAGGTGGCAAATCCGGAATCCGATTCCAGCAACCCCTCGACCGAACCAGCTTCATCTAAATCGCCCGCTCCTGCCGCAACTGCAAGCAGCTACCGCGATATTATTGCCGAGCGTTTGGCTCGGCAGGCCCAGCCACGTGGCGAGTCGCGACATGGTGAGACCCGCAGTCCGATGGCCCATTCCTCCGATGTCGAGCGGACGCCGGTGCCTGAGATTCCGATTGGCGAAGCTGAGAATATGGCGACGGCAGGGGAGTCAGTAATGCCCAGCGAGATCGAAGTCGGCACGCGCGCGCAGGAGATCAAGCCGGAGGCGGTGCCACAGCAAGACGCACTCTCTGCCAGCCGTGAGCGCGCCCGATTGCGTCAGCAAGAGCGCGCGGAGCTTCGACGGGCCGGTGCGCAACGCCCGCCGCGAGCCGTCGTTGAAGAGGAACACGCCATCGGCGAGAGCGAGTTACCGGAAACTTCGGAGCCAGCCGCAGAACCCGATTTGACACCTCGACTGGTTCGCGCGGATCGTCGAGAACCGCGTGATGAGCAGCCTCGGCAGGAACGCCCTGTTCGTCAAGAGCGTGAACCTCGACCGGAACGCGAAGCTCGACCAGAGCGGGCAGCGCGCCCTGAGCGCGGGCCGCGTCCAGAACGTGCCCCGAGGGAAGAGCGCGCCCCGCGAGAGGAGCGGCTTATTCGCGAAGAGCGGCCCGAACGTCAGGCGCGCGAGAAGCGAGAAATCCAAACTCGTGATCGGCGTCAGGTTGAACCGAGGCCAGTCCTCGCCGATATCAGCGCCCGCGATCAAGACGTCGAGCCGAAGCAGACCGAACGGATCTATGAATCGGCGCGCGCGCTGGCGAGCAAGACCGGCATTTCCGTCGTCATTCCGCTCTACAACGAGCAAGATTCGCTCCGCGAACTGACGGCCGCGCTGAAGCAGCAGCTTTTGCGCCTTGCTGGTTCACAATACGAAATTATCTACATCAATGACGGCTCGACGGACCGCTCTGGCGAGATTCTGGTGGATATTCTCGCGACAAGTTCGCGTGTGACCGTGCTCAGCTTCCGTCGCAATCTTGGGAAGTCTGCGGCGCTCGCCGCCGGATTTGCAGAGGCACAGTACGGCATCGTTATTACGATGGATGCCGACCTTCAGGACGATCCGCGCGAGTTCTCGAATCTCGTGGCGAAACTCGCCGAAGGCTACGATCTCGTCAGCGGCTGGAAGAAGAAGCGCCACGACCCGATGATGAAGACCGGGCCAAGCAAGTTCTTCAATACGGTTACGAGCATCTTTAGCGGCATCAAGCTACACGATTTCAACTGCGGCCTGAAGGCATACCGCAAAGAGGTGACGGATAGCTTGAGCGTCTATGGCGAGATGCACCGCTATCTGCCGGCACTCGCGCACTGGCAGGGATTCCGCGTAACGGAGATCCCGGTCGTCCATCATCCGCGCAAGTTCGGCAAATCCAAGTTCGGATCGAGCCGGTTCTTCAAGGGCTTCCTCGATCTCGTCACGATCATTTTCACGAACCGTTACGGCCGTCGTCCATTGCATTTGTTCGGGACGATCGGCACGTTGCTCGGTCTGGGAGGATTTGCAATCGACGTCTGGGTCACGTACGACAAGTTTGTGGGCGGTATTCCGCTCTCGAACCGTCCGGCACTGTTATTGGGCGTGCTGCTGATCTTAGTCGGCGTCCAACTCATTTCTCTTGGCTTGCTCGGCGAGATGATGGTAAAGAACGCATTCGTCAAGGGTGGCGGCAGTGGATACCAAAAGGAGAAGGGCAGGCCATCGGCGGAAGAGCGTGAGCGCCGCGCTTCACGTGCTGCGCGGATCGGCCGGATGCCCGGAGGACGATCTCCGCGGCCCGGAGGCAGTCGTGAGCGGCCACGAGAACGGCCGTAGGTTTAACAATAGGACAGATCGGACCTAATAGTCCTATTGGATCCAGGAATGCCGGACGCCCTTTTCTATCACGCCGATTGCCGCCACTTTCGCGGTGATATTCCGTGCGCGCCGAATAAGCGTGAGGGAGTGCATTGCGACGGCTGTCCATACTACCAGCCGGTGACGGAGAACATTCTCATCATCAAGCTTGGGGCGGCCGGTGATGTCCTTCGAACGACGCCGCTCCTGCACCCGCTCAAAGCCGAGCATCCGAACGCTCGCATTTGGTGGCTGACGCAAACGACCGAGCTTGTCCCTCGAAGTCACGTCGATCGCATTCTGAAGTGGTCAACTGAGAGCTTAGAAACACTCGGCGGAATTCACTTCGCGCGCCTCATCAATCTCGATAAGGATGCCCACGCTTGTGCGCTGGCTTCTCGCCTGAAAGCGGATAAGAAGGAAGGCTTCGTGCTCGGCTCATTTGGCGAGTCGAAACCGGCGAACGACAGAGCACAGTTCAAATTCAATACCGGAATCTTCGATGATGTCAGCATCGCGAACCGTAAGGACTATTTCACCGAGCTGTTCGAGATTTGCGGTTACACGTACGCCGGCGAAGCATACATACTCGATCCGGTTGAGTCAATGGCATTTCCCGAACTGGATCGCTCATACCCACTCGTCGGGCTAAATACCGGCGCTGGCGCGAGATGGACCTCGCGGCTTTGGTCCACGGAGCAATGGATTAAGCTCGTTGAAATGATACTAGCTTCCGGTCGCGGCGTTCTGCTCCTTGGCGGACCGGACGAGGATGCGCGGAACCACGAGATCAGCAAGGCTACGGGTGGACGCGCGCAGTACATCGGCTACTATCACCTCAAAGAATTCATCGCCCTGATGAACCAGTGCGAACTTGTCGTCAGCGGCGTGACGATGGGCATGCACATTGCCATCGCGCTGAAGAAAAAGCTTGTCCTCATCAACAATATTTTCAATCCGTTCGAGTTTGCCGATCTGTTTGGTCTGGGCGAAATCGTCCAGCCGGATAAGCAGTGCAAATGCTTCTTCCGTGGACAGTGTGTGAATCCCGATTACTTCTGCCTCGATCATATGCCGGCCGAGAAACTCTTCGCTGCCGTCGAGCGGGTGTGGACAGGCAAGTTCAAGCAGGAGCCGCTACACTCTCCGGGAGTGGTCCTTTCAACTTCGCCAGTATCAAAGCAATAGCTCATGTTTGAATCTCTCAGTTCACGGTTTGACGAACTCTATAAGAAAATCCGTGGTCAGGCTCGGCTGACCGAGGCGAACGTCGGCGAAATCACGCGCGACATCCGCCGAGCTCTGCTCGACGCCGACGTGAATTACAAAGTCGCGAAGAAATTCGTCGATGACGTCCAGGCCAAAGCACTCGGCGCCGAAGTTCTGCGCTCCATCAATCCCGAGCAGCAATTCATCAAGATCCTCTACGAGGAACTGGTGATGATGATGGGGGAGAGCACGCAGGAGATTCACTTCGCGACAGAGTTTCCAACGATCATCATGGTCTGCGGATTGCAAGGTTCGGGCAAGACGACCTTCACCGCCAAGCTCGGAAACCTGCTCAAGGGCAAGAACCGCAAGCCCCTGCTGATCGCGGCAGACATCTATCGCCCCGCCGCGATCGAGCAATTGAGACTGCTTGGACAGTCGATCGATGTGCCGGTCTTCACGATTGATGGCGAGAAGAACGCCGTCACGATTGCGGAGAAGGGCGTCCGCTATGCGCGCGAGAATGCGTATGAGACAGTCATCATCGACACCGCCGGACGGCTCTCGATCGACGAAGTGATGATGCAGGAGGTCGCCGACATCAAATCGCGCGTGAAGCCGCACGAAATCCTCTTCGTCTGCGATGCGATGACGGGCCAGGATGCCGTCACGACTGCGAAGACATTCCACGACCGGCTGAAATTCGATGGCATCGTGCTGACGAAGCTCGATGGCGATGCGCGCGGCGGCGCGGCGCTCTCCATTCGATCCGTGGTCGATGAGCCGATCAAGTTCGTACCGACCGGCGAGAAGCTCGATGCGATCGAGACGTTCCACCCGGACCGGATGGCCTCACGCATTCTCGGTATGGGCGACGTTCTCTCGCTCGTCGAGCGCGCCGAAGCGCAGGTCTCGGCCGAAGAAGCGGCCAAGACCGAGGAGAAGCTCCGCAAGAACGAGTTCACCTTCGATGACTTCCTGATACAGCTTCAGCACATCAAGAAGATGGGATCGCTCAAGGAAATCCTCGGCATGATTCCCGGTGTGAACGCAGCACAGCTTGCCGAAGCGAACATCGACGAGAAATCCTTCGGGCGCATAGAGGCCATCGTCCACTCGATGACGAAAGAAGAGCGCCACTGGCCGCACATCCTGAGCGGTCCGCGCCGTGCCCGTATTGCACTGGGCAGCGGCACCTCCGTGCAAGAGGTCAACCGGCTTGTCAAGCAATTTGCCGACATGCAGAAGATGATGAAGAAGCTCTCGCGCGGCAAGATGTCCAAGCAAGTCCGCGAGCTGGCCGGGATGAAGATGCCGGAATAGAATTCAGAACCACGATTACGCGGACGATTTTTGGATTGATACCCGGGGTCCAGGGAAAGCCTGACAAAATCCTTTGAATCGTCCGCGTAATCCGCCTTCATCTGCGAAATCAAGGTTCTCTACTCCTTCACCAATTTTTTTGTTCGCACTTCGCCGGTGCCGAGTGTGATGCGGAGATAGTACGTGCCCGCAGGCAGCGAGGAGACGTTGATCGAGGACTCACCTCCGGCCAGCGGCACACTGAGCCATGTGCGGCAAAGAACATCACAAATGGTGAGTGCCGCGCTCGCGTCTCCAGCAATCGCTAACTTGATGCGCAGCAAATCGGAAGCTGGATTGGGCTGTACGCTCACGATCTCGAACGGCGACTCGCCCGACATGTACCGCAGCAGCGTGGTTTCGCCGCAGCCGGTGAAGTCGATCTCGACGGAGTCCGGTCCGGCAAGCGAGAGTGCACAGTTACATTGTAGACATTCACCATAGAAGTGCGCTGAGTCGAGATAGACTTTCGCCGAGGTCGAAGCGAGAAAGGTTTTGAACGTTAGTTGCAAGATCGGATTCAGCAGTGGCATCGATGAATCGACTTTAAGCCAAAGATCAAGCACATTCCCGCTCGTGCTCGAATCGAGGAGACTCCAATTGCCGGTTATAAGCAAATCCGTAAGTTCAAGCGATCTATCGTAGCGAATGACCAAATGTACGGAATCCGCGCCTGAAATTGAATTCATCGTGGGGGCGAAGTTCAGTGTTACATCGCTTCCCGCATTTATGAGTGTTCGCTTCGTGCCGTCGGATAGAGCAAGGGCGGGATTGCTCAAACGATATCGCCATAGAGTGCTCGGATATACCGAAAACACCTTCGGGTTCCTTTGTTCTGCGGCATAAAGATAGTCGGAAGTTATCCAGAACCTGACATCATTCCACCCAGGCGGGCCTCCGATAGAATGCCAGGAAACACCTTCGTCAGATGACACTAAAAATCCATTGAAGGCTGATACATACAGGTTACCACAACGGTCAATGCGAATACACCCAGCAAGACTCGAATCACTTTGTGCTATGGCTGGAGAACTGAATTGGAAAATACTCCTCCACGTTTTGCCACCATCGTCCGAGCGCGACACTCTATTTGCATGTTCCGAAGCTGCAAAAAATGTGCTCGTCCCAGGAATGCACGTTGGTTGAAAGCATTCATCGTGAAAGTTGGATTCTGACCAGGAAATTCCACCGTCCGTTGTATATAGGGAGGGAGGTGCTCCTTCCTCTGTCGTTGTAATCCCTTTCAGCCCCGAAAAAGCGAAACCTAAACCAATTCCGATTTGCTTCCATGTTATGCCTTCGTCTGCGGACGCTCTTGTTCCACCCCCGCCACCGTACAAGGAGCTACCCAGACCGACCGAGCTGAACAGTAATTTTGTATTAGTCTGATAAAAAATTGCACCATTAGTCTCAGACGGCCCATGAATGTTTGGGGACAGCGGAATCCACGAAAGGCCAGCATCGGTCGTTCGAAAGTTAATATAGTTTGCCATCCAGCCATTGAGGCTGTCCTTGAACGTGAAGTCCCATGCCCCATATCTAAGAAACAACTCTTTTGGAGGAAGATCGAGAGCTTGCCATGATTTGCCGCCGTCTGATGTACGCCAGAAATAATTGCCGGGGCCATTTAACTGTGCACTGACAAAACCGATGTCGGGCCGGCCAACTTGATCCATGAAAAACACCGAGCAAATCGGCCCTGGGAATGTTTGCATCCGCTCCCATTGTGCCTTTGTGGTGTACGGAAGCAAGATTGAAAAAAGAAAAATTGCAATACCAGGGAAGCGAAGGCGCTTCCCTGGTATTCTGCGCGGAGGAAATTTATCGCGTAACAACATGGAATTGGAATCCAATCGTACCCGCTGGAAGTCCGGTCGCCCAGTCAAATGTTGTAACGATGAACCAATTTCCAGGTACTACCAACGCCCCAGACGTGACCATTGCAGGACCACCAGGAGGCGTCATGGTTGGGGTTGCCACGATGGCAGCTTGTCCAGCCACGAATGTGTGCGGCCCGCTCGGGTCGGTAACTAATAGTGTTATCTGATATGTCCCAGGCGGCCCAAGAGGGATAACGGTGCAACCAATGCCATCCGTCATACCACTCCCGATTCCCGTGGTTCCGGGAGGGACATCACCCCACGCCACGATTGTGTTGTTGCTGTAGATCGTGCCCGCGATCGTCGGGTTGGGAAGGCCAGCTGTACCGAGTTTTTGCCATGCGGTCACGTGCCCATTGCTGGAGATCGTAGCCGCATTCGAAGGTACGGTCACGCCACCGACGTTGACGCCATTCCCGGCGATGAAGAGAAAATTGTCACCATGGGTGACGGCACTTGCGGTATCCTTAATGTTGCCCGCTGGGAGAATGTTATAGTGCCCGACAACAGTCTGCGTGTATTCGTTTGCGGTCAAGTGATCGCCGCTCGGAATATTCGCCATGGTGCCATTGCCCTTGATGGTATTGGTGTCACCAGCGCCGATAAACGCGGAGCCAATGCCATTTGCAACACCAGGAGCAATGTCGATGGAATTCCCTCTCCCAGCAACGATAGCGTGTTCCCTGCCACGGTCCAGCACGTTCCAAGATCCCGCGCCTATGAAGTCGCCATCGTCGTGGCTTCGATTGTGATGACCGGCCCCAATGAAGGACAGTGCCTCATCCAGCGTGTCATATTGCCCCGCAACAATCGCGGAAGCAATGGCCGGATCGGCTCCATGATGCTCGCCATTGCCATCGATTATGTTGTACTCGCCAGCACCCATGAAATTTGAACTCCCAGCCGCCGAACCGGCAGCGGAAATCGTGTTGCTTTGGCCACCAACAATTACAGAAGTTACGTAATTGCTTTGGATTGTATTGCCATTGCCCGATCCGAGGAAGCTGTGGTTCGATCCTGTCAGGATGGAGTTGTTCGTGCCACCACCGAGGAAGCTGGACTTTGCACTCTGGATCTGATTATACGCTCCGCCGCCGATTGCAGAGGTATCGGAACCACCTCCCACCGTATTTTGAAGCCCTCCTCCCACGAAGCCGTATGTTGCAAGAACACTATTTGTATCTCCGCCGCCGATGGTGCTATAGACGCCAGAGGAGATTTGGTTGGACTTTCCTACACCAATAAACCCGCCATACGGAAACCATGCATCCTGCCAGCGGCCGCTTGCCGCATCCACGCGATGGATGACGTTACCCCATCCTCCGCCGATTGTTGAGAGAGGTGTTTCAATGTCGTTCAGCCAGCCGCCACCGATGAAGGCGCCCCAGGCAACGGTATCGAGCAAGTTGTTCGCTCCGCCAGCGATTGTTCCCCAGCTCGGGTCTTGCTCGACGTTTTTGAGTCCACCACCGATCACATTATGATCGGCTGCAAGATTGTAGATGGCATTGCTGTCTCCACCTGCAATGACAGACCACGGACCCTCGAGTATGTTCCGTCTACCTCCACCTATCACACTGTAATTTGCACCGATATCGATGGTATTCGTATCACCTCCGCCGATAACGGAGTAGCTCGATCTAATTGTGTTCGTAAAACCACCAGCAATTGCTGAATACCATTGGTCAATCGTGTGATTTGTGTCGCTTGCCGCCTTCGCAATCGTGTTCCACTTACCTCCGCCGATGCATCCATAATTGGCGTTATGGTAGATCAGATTCGAGTCCCCACCGGCGATGGTAGCATTACGCTCGTAGATTCGGTTGAAATTACCTCCGCCGATTGCAGCATTCCGGAACTGTCGATCGTCACGTG
>JADGPZ010000068.1 GCA_017882165.1 Candidatus Kapaibacterium sp. | reverse complement strand
GAAGAAGGTGCGCACGGCGGTCATGGAGCGCGAGAAGATCATGTCCACCGGCGTGGGCAAGAACTTCGCGATCCCGCACGGCAAGACCGATGCGGTCGACGATGTGGTCCTCTCCTTCGCCGTGACTGCGGAGCCGGTCGATTATGCCTCGATGGATAACGAGCCGGTGCGGTTGTGTCTGCTGCTGGTCAGCAAGGAGAGTTTGGTCGGTCAGCGGTTGAAGCTTCTCTCTCGCGCCTCGAAGGTGATGAATTCCGATTCGGCGCGCGCCGCACTTTTGGCAGCCAAAACGCCGGAAGAAGTGGTCGCAATCTTTAAGACTGAGGAAGAGCGCATTGGAGAATAAAGAATTGGTCGTCACGGATTTGTCGCGAGTCGAGCCAATTCAAGCGTTGCGCGGGACGAAGGACATGCTGCCGCAGGATGCGGCGAAATGGCGCGTGGTGCGTCAAGCTGTTGATGATGTCGCCGCGATCTTTGGATACGGCGAGATTCGGACTCCGATGATCGAGTCTGCACGGTTATTCAAGCGTTCGGTGGGGGAAGAGACAGATATTGTTTCGAAAGAGATGTATGTCTTCACCGATAAAGGCGGCGAGGAGATTGCGCTGCGTCCGGAGTTGACCGCTCCGGCCATTCGAGCCGCCGTCGAGCATGGGATGCTGACGGGGCAGTCCGATAGCGTTCGGCTCTACTACAACGGCGCTGCAAATTTTCGATATGAGAAGCCGCAGCTTGGGAGATTGCGTCAGCATCATCAGTTTGGGACGGAGTTCTTGGGTTCGGCCAGCGCCGCAGCAGATGCAGAGACGATCGCATTTGCAATCGCGACATTCCGAAAGCTTGGGCTGAAGCAATTCCGCGTTCGTTTGAACTCGCTTGCTTCGCCGGAGGCGCGGATCGAGTGGAAGCGCGTGCTCGTGCCGTATCTGAAGCAGAATCTTGCGAAGCTCTCGGTCGAGAGTCAGCGCCGGACCGAGACGAATCCGATGCGCGTGCTCGATTCCAAAGCAGAGCAGGACCATGATGTGATTAAAGACGCGCCGTTATTGCTCGACTTCTTAACGGCAGACGACCGCACGCACTTCGAATCGTTGCAGACATTGCTCCGCAATTCCGGCATCGAGTTCGTTGTCGATCCGCTGCTCGTGCGCGGATTGGATTACTATACGCGGACAGTGTTCGAGGTGACCTCGCCCGACCTTGGCTCGCAGGACGCGCTTTGCGGCGGCGGGAGGTACGATAATCTCGTCGAACAATTGGGCGGCCCGGCAACGCCTGCTGTCGGATTTGGCGCGGGCATCGAGCGGTTGCTCATCGCGCTCGAGAAAATTTGGCCGGACGCGCCGAGCGGCGCACAGACCGGGGTGTATGTGATCGGTCTCGGTGGCGAAGCGAGAGTCAAGTCATTCGAGATTGCATCGCGATTGCGGGCGGGCGGCGTCAGTGCATTGCTGGATACGAACGAGCGCTCGATGAAAGCCCAGATGCGCGAGGCCAATCGCGTGAGAGCAACATTTACATACATCATCGGCGAGTCCGAGCTTGCCGAAGGCGCCGGAATGCTGAAGAACATGAGCACCGGCGAGCAGAGCAAAACAATTTTTGAAACCATCGTTGAAGAAGTGAGCGCGCGTCTTCACACTTCATAATTCACCATACTATATTCCCCCATGGAGCCATTACCACCAGTAAAAGAAGTCGAGTATCGCTGTTATATCAGCAAGATCTTCGAGGAGCTATCTGGCTCGGAGTATATGACGTTCGCCTTCGAGACGGCGAAGGAATTCTCGAGTTTCCGCTACGAGATCGCCGTCCGCTATCGCATTTTGCTGGAGCCGGAGAAAAAGCTCGAGTTCAAAGTGCTCGGCATGACGGCCACGCGGACGATGATGCCGGCGCACGGCACCGCGCGCTCGATCCTGAAAATTCCGCTGCTGCCTTACGGAATCTATCAGGTGAAGCTGATTAAGAGTGATGGCACGGAGAATCTCTTCTCGATCGAGGTGACGCGCAAGGGATTTCAAATTTTGCAGCCGATCCCGCGCAAGCGATTTATCGATCTTATCATCGAGAACCGAGCTGCGGTGCCAGGCTCGAAGCACACTTCGACGATCAACAAAACTCCGCCCGCGCCTCTCGTGCCACGGACGATTCAGAAGCGCCAGCCACCGCCGATGACGCCGGAAGAGGAAGCGCTGATGGCCTCGCTCAAGAGCGAGACGCCGCAAGAGCGCGATCACCGCGAGGAGATGGAGCTTTTTGGCGGACGCAAGAAAGTCGATAAGAAGGAGATGGAAGCGGCCGAAAAGGATCTCCATAAGATGGGAGAGTCCACCGGATCGGGACACGCGCCAAAACCGAGTGCCAAGCGACATGTCGAAGAGGTGAAGGAAGAGCCAGCCGCCGCGAAGAGCAAGGCCCCGGCAAAACCGGCCGCAAAACCAGAGCCGAAGCCCGCTGCGAAGGCTCCCGCAAAAGCGAAACCTGCTGCGATACCGGCCAAGCCGGCGACGGCCGCAAAGGCTCCCGCAAAGAAGCCGGTGCCCAAGAAGCCTGAAGCAAAGAAGCCGGCGGCAAAGAAGGTCGTAGCAAAGAAACCAGCGGCGAAGCCTGCGAAGAAACGCTGAACGCACAGATAAGAAACCAGACTCGATAGTCTGGTTTCTTGCTTTGTGCCCGTGCGTGCGCCGAACCCACTTACCCTGCCTTCACGTTCGGCTGGCGGGATGGAGAGCACCGGAACAAAGCGTGGCGGGGAAACGCGGGCAGGTTGGAAGACAGCCGGGCGTGGCTTGCCGCGTTCGGCCAACATCAAGCTCGCGCTGCTCTTTACGTCCGTTGTGCTCGTGCTCGGGGTGCTCTGGTATGCGCGCACGCTGGTCCAGCAGTTGCGCGAGCGCGAGTACCACGTTGTTCAACTCTTTTCGACTGCGGTAAAGTACTACAACAACCATCCGGAAGCCGACGACTCGCTCTACCGGATGATCACGCACTACGCGATGTCCAGCGAAGTGCCGGTGATCCTCACCGACCGCCACGATGCCCCGAGCGCGCGACGTTTTCGCGAGACGAATTGGAACGTCCCGTACGATACGACTCGCGACAGCACGAAGCAGGTCGCATTCCTTCGCGAGCAAATGCGCGAGATGGACCACGACTATCCGCGCATCGCGATCGACTATTACGATTCGGCTACGAAGAAGACCATCGTCACGAATTATCTGCACTATGGCAACAGTCTCGTGCTGGGCAAGATCGAGTCGCTGCCGTACATTCAGCTTTTTCTGGGCGCGGTCATTGTCTTCATTGGGTATCTCAGTTTTAGTTATCTGAAGCGGAGCGAGCAATCGAACATCTGGGTCGGCATGGCAAAGGAGACGGCGCACCAGCTTGGCACGCCGCTATCGAGCTTGCTCGGTTGGGCCGAGCTGCTCCGTATGTCGGCGACGCATCCCGAAGAAGTCGGGAAGATCGCCAGCGAGATCGACCGCGACATCGAACGGCTGAACCGCATCGCCGTCCGGTTCTCCAAGATCGGCTCGGTGCCCGATTTGAAGGAGCAAAATGTTGTCGAAGTCGTAGCTGGTGTGATGAGCTATTTCGAAGGTCGGATGCCGCGCATGCGCAAGGACATCCGTCTTGAACTTGTGACCGACGAAGACGAAATCCCGCTGCGCATCAATCGCGAACTCTTCGAGTGGGTGATCGAGAACCTCATCAAGAATGCGTACGAGGCGATCGAGGGACAGGAGGGAAGGATCACGGTCCAGATCAACCACCCCCCTGCATCGTCGGCGATGCACCCCGCCTTGAAAAGGCGGGGGAGTAAGATTAGAACCCCCGCCTTTTCCCGCCACGGCGGGCGGGGGCAGGGGGTGGTTACGATTGATGTCACCGACACCGGCAAAGGCATCGATCTCCGCAAGAAGAACGACGTCTTCCGGCCCGGATACTCGACGAAGAAGCGCGGCTGGGGACTTGGCCTCTCGCTCGCGCGGCGCATCATTCAGGAGTACCACCACGGCCGCCTTTTCGTCAAAGAGTCCGCGCCCGGAAAGGGGACGACCTTCCGGATTCGGATGGGGGCGTAGCGGTTTGGCTCGAATTGAGCAATAGCCTCATCTTTTTTGGCCAAGAGGTGTAACAATTCCGATTTTGGGAGGTTATTCCGTTTGGAAAGGAACAAGAGATGGTCCAAGTTCAGCGGTTCAAGAAGCATTTCCATTTAGTATTCGCGGTACTCATTGCGCTGGCGTTTGCTCCAGCCCAAAACGCGCGCGCGCAATGGGTTCAGTCGAACGGGCCATATGGACGCTCAGCTCAAAGTGTTGCAGCCATCGGAGCAAGTCTATTTGCAGGGACGATGGAGGGAGGAGAGACAAGTGGCCTGTTCCGTTCGACTGACAACGGAGTCACTTGGGCCCTTGTGGATGGATTTGGTGGTAACTCCGTTCGTTCGCTTTTAGCCGATGGTTCGTGTCTTTACGCAGGTACTTTCGGATGCGGCGTACTTCGATCAACTGATTCCGGTATAAGCTGGTCACGCATGAACTCTGGCTTAACTACGAATGACCTTGCAAATCTCTCCAAATGTGGCTCGCTTCTTGTCGCCGGTGGGGACGATGGTGTTTTTCTCTCTCGTGATAGTGCAAAGAATTGGTTATCAGTGGGTGGTCCCAGCTTTGTTCAAGCCGTTGCGACTAATGGTACTGATATTTTTTCAGGCATTAGTGCTTCAGGTGGTTCTCCCGGGGGCGTTTTTCACATGACTGGCGGAAGCTGGTCGTCCGCTGGCTTGGCCGGTAATACTGTTTACACGATGTCCATGTTAGGCACAACAATCTTTGCCGGTACGGGGGATAGTGGTGTGTACCGATCAACAGACAACGGGACAAGTTGGAAGCCAGCAAGTGCAGGGTTGCCTAATTTTGCCGTGCTAGTTCTTGCGGTGAGTGGCTCCAACCTCTTTGCAGGTACACAGGGTGGCGGTGTTTTTCGCTCGACAGACATGGGTAATAGCTGGAACGCATGCAACAACGGCTTGAGCAATCTTTTGGTCCTGTCGCTCTCCGTGGATGGTGGCAGGCTCTTGGCAGGAACTCTCGGTGTTGGTGTTTACCGCTCGAACGATAGTGGGAGGAGTTGGGTGCAGATTCCGAACAAGACTTCCATTGTTGAGAACCTTTCTGTTAGTTCTAATGGCACTGATCTTTTTGCAGGCTCCGGTGGCTCTGGAGCTTATCGGTCAACAGACAACGGATCAAGCTGGCAACCGATTGATCGTGGTCTTCCAAGTGTTTTAATCGGTAGATTTGTTTTCATTGACTCGTTTGTTTTCGCCGTCACCAGTTCTTACGGTGTTTATCAGTCCTCTGATAACGGGGCAAATTGGTCGCCATCGAGTTCATGCAATTGTAGCATCAGGGGATTGGCTGCTGGTGATTCGAACCTCTATCTTGGAACCAGCTGCTTTGGTGTATATCGCTCAACGAATCGAGGGAAGATTTGGGGGAGATGTTCTTCTGGTTTCATTGGTAACGAAGTAACTGCCCTCGCCGCTGATAAGGCTCATATTTTTGTAACAACTGACTCCGGCAGTTTTCGATCTTCGGATTACGGTGTAACCTGGCTTCCAATTGATATAGGGCCTGCTCCGATTTACACTACGACCGTCGCTTATGCACTGAATGGTCGTGATGCTATCGCAATAAATGATGCGTTTATTTTTCACTCCACCGATAGCGGTGCAACCTGGGTGAAAGTTGATTCAAACTCATTAGGCTATCATGACCCTCACGTTGTCCTCATCGGTTCTAATGTTCTCGCAGCCACTCAATTTGGCATTTCCCTTTCCACGAACTTTGGGACGAGTTGGAAATTCGTCAATGCCGGTTTGATCGACACGGACATTCGATCCATTGTCATTCATGACTCAAGCATCTATATCGGAACTGCATTCAGCGGAGTCTGGCGTCGTCCGCTCTCCGAGATGATCGGCTTGGCTGCCGTGTCACAACCGACAGCAACAAAGAATGAGCTTCGCAGCTACCCCAATCCCTTCTCGCAATCAACCACGATCTCCTTCACGCCCGAGACGAGCGGCTATGCGGAGGTCTCGGTCGTGAACCTGTTGGGCGTGGAGGTTGCGCGGCTGTTTGCGGGTGAGTTTGGGGCAGGGGAGCATACCTTCACCTGGGACGCGGGCGCAACCGGGGACGGTTGCGCTACAGGGATGTATGAATGCCTCATCCGAATGACTGGGCGCGTGGAGAAGCTGCCGGTGCTGCTGGTGCGATAGTAGAATAGTGGCACAGCCGTTCTCGGCTGTGTCGTCGATCTTTTAGATCGACTCGGTGGTGAGCACCAAAGCGTCGCGGACTAAAAGTCCGCTCCCACAGCCGAGAACGGCTGTGCCACTACTTTTCAGTAATCCATTGGCTTTCAGGACGGGAAGAAAGTGCATTATTCATGTTGCATATTTGCCTCTTAGGGGTTATATTACTGTGTGATTCATAGGCACCAATGTCATAAGAAAAACTACTATTGTGGATAACGTGTCAATAGCGAGCCTGTTCATGAACTCAGAACAAAAATCGGAAATCAAAATATTATGCGGTGTCTGGTGGCACTGGCGAATACGGCTTGGAATCGCAACAGTTCATGAAGTACAAACGCTCGCGCTGATGTTTGGTATATTTCTGAATGAAGTGTGGCATTGCCAATTGAAAAGCTATGGGCTGCCGATCGAGCGATCCTTCACTACGCTCCGGGGTCTTGCTCCTGTGGTCGCAACTTTCGCTCCGCGGGGTGTTCAGGATGACGTAATCCGCAGATTGAGCCACTATGAAAACAGGAGGCCAAACTAATCCATCGTCCAAACACCTTGCATGGCATGGATTTCTACCGCAACTTTCCCCGCTGGCTGAGGTCGTTCCTGGAGTATCTCGAGCACGAGCGCGACGCCAGCCCCAAAACGATCGAGGCGTACGAAGGCGACCTCGTCGATTTCTACCGCATTCTGAAGTCGCAGCGTCTGGTGCTGAACGGCACGCACGATGATCTGAAGGCATTCCGGAAATATCTGCAAGTGCTTGCCGAGCAAGCCGGCTCGGGTGGCCGCCGCATGAAGGCCAGCTCGATCGGGCGGAAGCTCGCGGCGGTCCGGTCGTTCGTGAAGTTTCTGACGAAGCAAGGGATCTTCCAGTTCAACTCTGCGCGTCTGCTGCACACGCCGAAAGCCGAGAAGCGTCTGCCGAATGTGGTGAGCGAGCGGACGATGGCGGAGGTGCTTTCGGGTACGGGTGCGCCTCACCCCCCCAGCGTGGTCGCTGGCCCCCCTCTCCCTGCTGGGCGAGGGGGCAAGGTGCAGGTTGGTCACGAGTTGGATGACCTTCGGAATCATGCAGTGATCGAGTTGCTGTATTCGAGTGGGCTGAGACGGTCGGAGTTGTGCTCGATCGATTTTTCGGCACTCGATCTGACGGCGGCGACGGTTCGCGTGATGGGCAAAGGCGCTAAGCAGCGGGTCGTGCCGATTGGCGCGAAGGCAGTCGAGGCATTGAAGGAGTACATTGCTGTTCGTGGCAGCAGGGCAGGGATGCCTGACCCCCAGGCCGTCTTCCTGCTGAAGAATGGCGCGCGACTCACACCGCGCATGGTGCATGCCATCGTGAAGAAGGCGTTCGAGAATGCCGAGGACGTGCCGCGCGCGCATCCGCACATGCTCCGGCATACTGCCGCGACGCACCTGCTCGATCACGGCGCCGATCTGCGGGCTGTCAAGGATATTCTGGGACACGAATCACTTCGGACGACCCAGCGGTACACACACCTCACGGTTGACCGGTTGAAAACCGCATACGACAAAGCGCACCCGAGAAGCGGGCGGTGAGATCATGCCGAGCGTGGGCGCTGGCGGTGATCTCAAAAGATTTTTGAAAAGATTTCTTACAGGCCGATACATTTTCAGTGGTTTGGACGTATATTATAGGAGCCTTAACGCCTCATCGAGGCTCCAAAACCATGGCGAGCCATCCGGCACACAAATTCGTCTTATGTTACCCGAGGTTCGCCATGAGAACGAACCACTCATCAATACCTACTGCAATGAATATCAGAATACAAGTGCGTCACGACGCGACCGAAGAGCGCATCCAGAGCTACATCACCTCCGAATTCGAGCATATTGCCACCAAGTTTCAAGTCATCTCCGCTGAGTTTGTCGTCGATCAGGAAGGTTCGAACGGTCACCTGAAGACGTTCGAGGGGATCATTCACGTAGCGGGTGAGACGATCACGGTCAAAGAGCACGCACAGGAGGCGAACAAAGCAGTCGACGCCGCGATGAAGGTGATCGAGAAGTTGCTGAAGCGGCACAAGGAGACCTATGCAAAGCCGGGGAGCCTGATTCGCCACAAAGCGAACAATGGCCGTGAGGCTGAGCGGGAGGCCGAGCAGCCGGTGAGTCTAACAGAGGAGTGAAAAAAGGATGCGCCCGGCACTGAGATCACCGATGATCTCAGTGCCGGGCGCATATCAGTCCATTGAGATCAGCGACGATCTCAGATTACTTTGCCGCGCCGGCGATGCCGCTGAGATTGACTGCAGATGCCGCAGATTTCAGTTCGTCTTGTGATACTCCACCGTGTCCTTCGATGGTAACGAAAATGCGGTCGTTGACGACGACTCCGATGGTGCCTTCATTGCTCTTCTTCTTCCAGTCGGACCAGGCCGGGAATCCACCGATCTTATCGGAGTGCCACGACTCTTCGTTGGTTTCCATGTTCATGTTCATCATCGCGGTGTATGCGGCAGTGAGTCCGGCAATGTAGTTGTAATCGAAGACCGAAACGTCGATCTGCTTCTCGCCATTTTTGTACTTCGCCGAGGCACTCGTGTATTTGACGCCGCTCATGTCCATGTCCATCGTTTCTGGCTCGCCCTGAATGGTGTAGCCGGAGATCGTGGGCAGGAACGTCTGGAGCGTCTTACCCGGTACGGCGACGCCGGATGCCTTGTGCGCGGCGCCGTTGGTCTGCTGGGCCATCTGGTTCGCAGCCTGGGATGCCGCCTCGGCATCCTTCGTGGCCTGGTCTTCTTTTTTCGAGCAGCCGATCAGGAGGCTCGCGGCAACGAGTGTCGCACTCAGTGTGGTCGCTCGGAGGAGTTTAGTATTCATGGTAAGTTAGTTTGTGCAAAAAGTTATCTCAAGTCACATCGCTCGGGGGAAACAAGGACCGGACAAGAATCCGGTCCCTACAAATAATTACATCTTGATAAATTCGACTCGGCGGTTATTCGCTTTGCCTTCGGGAGTGTCGTTGCCCGCCATCGGCTTCGAGGCACCGAAGCCTTTTGTCGTCAGCCGCGAAGCATCGATGCCCATGGCACCAAGCTGACTCTTCACGGCATCGGCCCGTTGTTGCGAGAGCGTCATGTTCGAAGAGGCAGAGCCATCGCTATCCGTGTGTCCGTCGATTTCGAACTTCATCGAGGAATTCGACTTGAGGAAGGTCGCCACGTCGTTCAGGACGCCCATACTCTCGGGCTTGATCGTTGCTTTGCCGACATCGAAGGTGATGCCATGTGTCACGAACTTGCCATCGGTCAGCAGCTTGCCGATGTTGTTTGAAGAGCCACCCGCTGCAAGGCGCACATTGCGGAACGTGATTGGGGCATCCTGTTGTCCGATCCCGCAAATCACGAACTTCACGGGTGTAAAATCACAATGTGGCACCACCACTGCGCGGGTGTTATCAAGGTAGGCTTTGAGTTGATCGCCTTTGTAGATCATGGCGGCGTGGTGCCACTTGCCGAAGTAATCTTCGTCCGAGCCGACTTCGCTGCCAGCCGCATCGTGGGCGAAGCCGCCGGTATGGACCTCATGCCCAAAATTAACATCTCGAGATCCACCCTCGGCATCATACAGCCGAACCACAGGAGAGTATGCGGCACCGGCTTGATAAAAATCAAACTCCAACGTGAATGGATCGGTCAAATAGGACGGGGTCTTCATGCGGGGTGAGACGAAGACATAATTACCGTCTGTGAGGAGGAAGGCCGGCTCTCCGTTCACCTTATTGACGACGGCCTGACCGCCCTCCAAATTCCAGTGCGCGGGAAACTCGCCATCCTGATCGTCTGCGAAGTGATCTTCGAAGATGATGTTGTCGCCCGCTTTGAAGTCGTAATTATTATAGGCCTTTAGGTTCTGCGCAGACTGAGCGGACGGCGTCACGGAGCCGTTCTGTGTCTGAGGATTGGACTGCGTGTGGGCCGACTGGTTTTTGGACTTGTTATTCAGCATCGAGTCCATCGCCTCGTCGGTCACATCGGTGGCCTTCTTATTCACCTTCTCTTCGACTTTGCCATTGATGGCGTCGATGAGACCCCCGAATTGCGCCAGGGCAGGCAGGGAACTCAGACTCAAAAAACACAGGCCAAACAAAACGTATCGTGTAACTTTCATTAGGGAACCTCAGTTAGTAATAGTGAATCGCTTTCAAATCCTCTGCCCGGGCGGCAGAGAGGAACGTTGTCAGTTGTCACTTAGTGAATCCTTCAAATGCTATGATTCGTTTCCGAGAAGTTTGGGTTGAGAGGAGTTTGCAAGAGAGCCAAGCGTGGGCGCTGGCTTTCGCCGAACCTAATCGTAAGATCATCATAACTGTACCATGAAGCTCAAAGCTCGAAGAATATCGTTGTTCCTGCGAAGTCTGATCTTCGCGATAGCACTCGGCGCAGAGATCATGGGTGATCTCATTGCTATTCCCGTCTTCGCGCATTCTATTCTAAAATCGCCAGTCGATAATTCTGTCTATTTCCTCTATGCAATATCACAATCCACTCACCACCAGGTGTCAATCGCTTTTACCAAGGAAATGATAGAATTTGATGTGATTCGAATGGAGCAGGGCGACTATAATGATATGCTTCGCAATCCTATGAGAGGCTTTACGGGAGAAGCCACATGGATTACAACCAAACAGTGGTCTGTAAACGGTTTCGTGAATGGAAATGGAACCGTCGGCAAACTCACCACGGAAACCAATACGGATGGGGTGACAAAAGCAATCTACCTGGCGCCTGAAAATGACATTAGCCCTGTCACGGTCTCCGTCGAACTTATCGGTAAGGACGGCCTTCCCCATACTGCGTCCATGGCGCTGAGTGTCGTCCATAAGTCCTTTTTCTATAATTACCAAGTCGGAGTGGGATACAAGTGCATGAGCCTCAATCCGTACTTCAGCGCCGATGTGCATGAGATCGACAACTTGGATGTTGCGTTTGATCTTAAGCGAAATGCCAAGGGCGATGAATGTACATCCGAGATCACGAGTGGGCCGACCGTCGTCAAGCGCGACGAGACCGGGAAGGGTTCTTGCGATCCCGCAGTCAAGACGGGAATTACACTTGGTAGGACGATGGAGGTGACAGACTTCCACTGCACGTACACCGGCTCGGACAATCTCCTGCGGTTCTCGATCAAGCTCCACAACCCCGACTGGCCGGGGTACACAAATGTTCTGCTGCTTACTGGCGCCACGATCGTGGATGTACCCGTCAACCCGTCATCGAATACCGAACTCGTCCCAGAGCTGCATCCGAAGCCATACACCAAGGTGGTCTCTCCCAAGACGACCACGGGGGAGGTAATGAGGACCGGCTGGACTTTAAAGGAGGTTGACTGATTGCCTGCTTCTGAAAATGTCCCATTATTGACGCACTTTCAAGATAATAAGAGAAACGATGAAGAATACTAGCCTTATCTTAGTTGCCATTCTTGGACTCTTGCTTCCATTGGCGAGCACGCGCGCGCAGTCGCTCGCGAAAATCGATATGATCAAGACCTTGGATGAAATTCCTCCACCGCCAGCTTCCGCAGCGGACGCGTACTCCAAGGCAACATGCAACGACAGTCGGTGCATGGTCGCTGCGCTGTTCAAGGCATACGAAGAGGATGTGCAATCCGCCCGGAAGCAGTGGGAGAAATTGAACCCGGCTCAAGCGCGTCAGGTCGATAGCAACAAGCGTCTTGCATCGGCGCTCGGCGCTGCCCAGGGGAAGTCCAAGAAGGAACAACTCGAGATCGCGGGGAAGAATCTTCCTGGCGTGAATAAGAAAGCACTCACGCTGGCGGAAGTGTTGCAGGATCCCGAGTCCGCGAAAAGGATTGCCGCGATGTCGGAAGACGAGAAGTTGGCTTACATGCAGAGCATTTTGAACCCTCCGTCAAACCCGGTCGTCGATCAGGACAAGGGAATGGCGACAACCATGCAGAGCTTTCAGCAGCGGATGATCCACGATCCTGCATTTGCTGCGGCGTGGAAAAAGAAGACTCCCGCCGAGCAGGACGCCTATATACACGAACAGGCATCGAAGAATGGCACGGATTGGAAGGGCATGTCTGCGCGATCGCGTCAACGGGCCGCCGCTTCAGCACCGAAGGATACTTCGAGTTCAACTGGCACCACAAGCGACTCTCATGATTTAGTGAGCTTCGACGATGATCCGAAGTCCTCGACCGGTTCGCCCGCTTCGCAACTGAAGCAACAATCCGATGCCGCCATGCAGGCGCTCCTTGGCTTCAAGATTTCGACAGACAAGGTTGCGGCACGCATTGATGTCATCATTGATGCGGCCCCATCAAAGCAAGATTCTGCACGCATGATGCACGACAGGGAGCTGAAAGCGAAAGCGAAACGGATCGGAGTCGCTGTGATCCACGATGAGCCTGGATATCATGCAATCCGATTGAAGTCTGTGACTGATGAAATTGCTGAGGTCAATGCCGCACTCGCCGGAGTCGCGAGTGCCTTCAACCGCGACAAGCAGCAGCTCGATCATATTTGTACCGGCTACAATACCAGCCTGATGCAAGCGCGGTATGGTGAAACACTGACGACCCCGGAGGATCAGTCACTTCTGACCCCGTTTGCGCAGACGCAAATCCGCGCGATGGGTTATATGGATCAAATGGAAGTTGCGCTCAAGGAGATCTATCCGAGGGTCGCGTATCTCGAGATCCAAAAAGCCACGATCGAGAAAGAGACATTCGGCAAGTACGAAGAGCTCATGGTGAAGGGGGAAGGGGACGATTAGCACCGCCCTCCCATCATGGACTATTCTTTGATATCAGTAATTACTTACATCCAAACAATCAACACGACCATGAATCTTCGTTACATACTGTTTCTATTGATCGGTTCGCTTCTTAGCACAACCGCCTCCGCCCAAATCCCGAATGCCGGGTTTGAAAACTGGACGAGCGGTCAGCCCGATGGCTGGTATGGACTCAACACGAAGCAGACTTCCGATGCACATTCCGGCAGCTCGGCCGTCATGGGACAGGTCGGCTTTAACTTCCCCGGCGCACCGGCCGCCGTGTACACAACGGGTAACAATGTCGTGCTCGGTTTTCCATACACCAGCAGAGCAGGAAGCTTCACCGGCTATTACAAATTCTCGCCCATCGCCGGAAGCAACGATACCGTATCGTTTGTCGCCACATTCACAAAATACAACGTGAATACTGGCAACACGGACATCATCGGCTACGGAGAGGTCAGAACATCGATACCTGCCTGGACCTATACTCAATTTACTGTTCCGATAGGGTGGCCCTCAAGCGACGTGCCAGACAGCGCCTGGTGTTCCATTTCGACGCAAGCGTCCGCGAACGGAATCGGCACCACCGGGACCACCTTCGAAGTGGACGACGTGAGTTTTGGGGGCAGCAGTGCTGTCGCGACGACCAACGCGCCGTCATTCTCCTTATCCGAGAGCTTCCCGAATCCGGTGTTCGCCGGATCGAAGATCACGTATTCTCTTGCCAACGACGGCCCCGCGACGCTCACGCTTTACGACGTGACCGGACGGCAGATCGCCGTTCTTGCCAGCGGTTATCAGAGCGCCGGGAATCACATGGCCATCTTCGATGGCTCCGCACTTCCAGCCGGGATGTATTTTTACCGTTTAGCCACGACCGAACAATCCACTGGACGATCTCTGCAATTGATTAAGTAGTATCGGTTTAACTCCGAGGCCTTGATCGTCGGACGAAGGCCTCGGAGGTTTCGTCCTCCGTTCCGAAGCTCGCCGCAGCGAGCTTCTGTCCTGAAGCTTCAGAATTGCTTGGTTCCGTTCGACGCGTTTGCCGTGGCCTCGTTCGCGCAAACGTTGATGTCTTCTCATTTTCATCGAATTCGGTACGCTCCAATAAGACTTCTGTATTTTTGCATAATCCGAGAGCCTCCGTGGTAGGTCTGACAGAACATTTTGGGGCACGGTCGCCAGCGGAAGGTTCAAAATCGGGTCTTAACTTCTAACCGTCAAAACTGATGAAACGACTCGCAGTACTTTTTGCATTAAGCGCAATGCTCCTTGCTCACGCCGCCTCGGCCCAACTCCCGAATGGCGGATTTGAGAACTGGACCAACGGTCAGCCAGCTGGCTGGAGCGGAACCAACACGCAGCAGACTTCGGACGCTCATTCCGGGAGCTCCGCAGTCATGGGCCAAGTTGGCCTTATCTTATCCGTTTATGCGGCCGATATTACGACATCGGATCCCAGCTCGACGAATACGTGGTTCGTTCCGTATTCTGGCCGGCCGGGCAGTTTTACTGGTTTTTACCAGTTTGCGCCGATGGCGGGCAGCAATGATTCACTTTTATTTGTCGCTATGTTCTCCAAATTGAACAGGCTTATTGGGGTCGCCACATACGTAACGACACAAAGTGCAAGCAGTTACACGCTATTTACCGCTCCGATAAGGTGGATCACTGGCGACACGCCGGATAGTGCGATGTGTAACGTCACTATACTCAATGCGTCAGCCAGCGGCGGGCTTGGTACAACGGGTTCGACATTCAAGCTCGATGATGTCAGCTTCAGCGGTACCAGTGATGTGGCGACGAGTGACGTCCGTTCTGTTTCTCTATCCGAGAGCTTTCCGAATCCTGTGTTGTCAGGCTCAAAGATTACGTATTCGCTCGCAACCGATGGCCCGGCTACCCTTGCGGTGTTTGACGTGACCGGTCGACAGGTCAGCGTCCTCGCCAGCGGATATCAGACGGCCGGCACTCACATGGCTGTCTTCGATGCCTCGGCCCTTCCTGCCGGAGTATACTGTTACCGGCTTGCGACACCAAGCCAGACCATCAGCAAGACGCTTCAGGTGGTGCGGTAGCCGCAGAGTGGATCGAAGGCATCCACCAATGTTTTCGCCCCGCTTCCTGTTAGGCGGCGTATGAAGCTGTCGCATATCGGAATAGCCGTTCGAGACCTTGGAAAAGCGGAATCGCTCTACCGGACGCTGCTCGGGGATGGTCCCATCCACCACGAAGAAGTAGCCGATCAGGCCGTTCGGATTGCCTCGTTCGATCTGGATGGCAGCAGCGTGGGCGCTCGTATCGAGTTGACCGAACCGATAGGCGAGAATTCGCCAATTTCGAAATTTCTTGCCAAGCGCGGTGAGGGCATCCATCATCTTGCTTTCGAGGTGGATGATGTTGCCGCTGAACTTGCGCATCTGAAAAGCGAAGGTATTGAACTCATTGACGAAATACCTCGCATGGGCTCGCATGGCATGCTGATTGCGTTTTTGCATCCGAAGTCCACAGGTGGAGTGCTGATTGAGATTTGCCAGAAGGTGAAGTAATGGTGTCACCGATGATGAGTGAGAATTCGGATGACCTTCACTCGCCGTCCGATCCGGACGGCATCGCCGACGATGCGTTCGATTACATCCCGTTTCACGATGATGAACTCGAACAGGAAGAAGACGCGACGCAGATTGCTGAAGATGGCACGCATATTCGGCTGACCGTCACTGCGGACGACTTCACACTCGATGAGAAGCTCGAATCGCTGCCGAAGGAGCCGGGCGTTTATCAGTTCAAGAATGGCGCGGGTCGTGTGATTTATGTTGGCAAGGCGAAGTCGCTTCGCAGTCGCGTGCGCTCGTACTTCCAGAATTATCGCCGCGGAGCAGGCGATGCGAAGCTGCGCGCGCTCATCAGCAAGATCGCGGATGTCGAGTTGATCCTGACTGACAGCGATGTCGAGGCGCTTATCCTCGAAAACACGCTCATCAAGAAGCTGAAGCCGCGCTATAACGTCAGTCTGAAAGACGACAAAACATATCCCTATGTCGTCGTTACGAACGAGCCGTACCCCCGCGTCTTTGCCACGCGGCACAAGATCCGCGATGGCTCGAAGTATTACGGTCCTTATACCGAAGCTGGATATTTGCGATATCTCCTCAAGACGCTCCGCGAGATCTTCCCGATCCGCACATGCGATTACTATATCGACGAACAGCTTATCCTTCGTGGCAAGGTGAAGGTGTGCCTCGAATATCATATCAAACGATGCGAGGGACCGTGCGAAGGGTTGGTCACGCCCGAACATTATCAGGCCATGATCGCGAAGATTCGGCAGCTTCTTTCAGGCCGGACGCGAGATGTTGCCCGAACAATGAAGTCCGACATCGATCGTCTCTCGAACGACATGCGATTCGAGGATGCTGCGAAGGTACGCGATCAACTTCGCGTGCTCGAAGATTATGCGAGCAAGCAAAAGGTTGTGACCGAGGACTACGCCGATCGCGACATCTTCGCGCTGGCGCATGAGGATGATGATGCCTGCGGGATCGTCTTCAAAGTGCGCGATGGCAAGCTCATCGGCAAGCAGCATTTCTTCTTCACGAATACCGAAGGGAAGTCCGACGGCGAAATCCTGGGCGCGCTCCTGGAACAATATTACTCCGTAGCCGACTACATTCCTGAAGAGATTCTGCTGCCACACGAACTCGAAGACGAGGATACGCTCGCGGCCTGGCTTGTGCGCCGCGCGCGCGAGTT
>JADGPZ010000067.1 GCA_017882165.1 Candidatus Kapaibacterium sp. | reverse complement strand
GGCATTTATCATAGCGAGTCGGATGGCTCCGCATGGAAGGCGGACATGAACACAAACCTTGGCACGTTCCAGCAAGTTGGAGGCGATGCCTACGCGGACCCAACAACGCACGAGATCAAGTTCTTCATTGCCGGCGCGCAGGATAATGGCACGACGAAGTGGACGGCGGGCAAGTTAACCGGTCCGATGATCCAGGGCGGCGATGGCGGCCGTTGCTTTATCGATCAGCAAAACGGACACTACATATACGCTTCGTATCCAAACTTCCTCGGCGAAGCGGTAATCTATAAATCCGTCAATGGGGGTACATCGTTTGGTGGAAATGCGTTGAGAGGATCGGGGATTCAGAATGATCTGCAAATGGGATACATGGTCTACGATGTCTGCGAAGCCGACCCGACCGTGGTTGCGATGTGCGGCGGGAGCAAGCTCTGGCTGACAACGACCGCATTCAACTCCCCCGCTGACACCGCGACGACGTGGGCGACGACCACAACGGGCATTAAGAAAATTTCCGGATATCCGACCTACGCGCACATATCGAAATTGGACGCAACGGACATCTATCTGGGCACCAGCAACTCGCAGGTTTATGCATCTACAGACCAGGGTGTTGACTGGATCAAGATGACCTCACCCACCTCGCTTGGCTCGCGACCCACTTGGATCACGACCGCCCCGAACGATCCGACAATGGCCTATCTCACCACTGCCAGCGCCGGTGGCAAGCCACTCTGGATCACGACGGACAATGGGCTGAACTGGAAGCAGCCGCCGCAGGTGGGCGTGCCCACGGGGCTTTACAGAGCCGTTGCGGTCGATCCTGATGGCAACATCTTTCTTGGCCACGATGGGGGCGTTGTCGCGATGGACCACCGTGACTCGACTTGGGTACCGCTCACGACCGGTATGCCATCCGTGATGGTGACCGCGCTTCAAGTTCGTGGGCATTACTTGATCGCAACGACGTACGGGCGTGGAATGTTTTACATCGACATCAAGCAGGTATTTACTCCTGGTAGCGTTACTGGTGGCGTGGCAACAGCAGGCCAGCCAAGCCCCGTCTCTATCGAGAGCGTTTACCCCAATCCGATCACAACAGGCGCCGCGCAATCGACAATCCGCTTCTCGCTTTTAGGCGAGTCGGTTGCTCGCGTTGCGGTCTATGACAACCTTGGCCGCGAAGAGCGGCTGCTCTTGAACGAATGGTCCGTAAAAGGTGAACACGAGAAGACGCTCGATCTCCGCGGCTTGCCCGCCGGACAACACTACCTGATGCTCTCCGCTGCTGGAAGCACCGTCACAAGACCGATTACAATCGAGTAATACAAACCGGCGAATTTCGCCGGTTTGATGAGCGAACATTGGGGCGCGGTGAAGAGTGATTAACAATCCCCGCTTCTGGAAACTCTGGGGGTGTTTCCGTGTTCTCGTTATGTGGAGGAGCAGTCGTCCACATAGCTGCGATGGATCGTGTCCAAACAGCTATTCCCGGCCTTGCTCCCCACGAGATCATCTGTGATCTCACGTATCCTGCATCTACTTTTTAGGGTCTTGCTACCATGAGAACATTCCGTTTTACCGTTATTGCGTTCGCGCAGCTTGCATTTCTTGCGTCTGGCGTGAAATCCGTTTACGCTCAGCAGGAGCGGGAACAGTCGATGCAGTCCGGTTACTTTGAGAAAGACAATTTCGAGGCGGCGCAGAAGTGGCTTCGAGGATATGTGAATCCTGATAACTTGCCGAACTTCGAGCAGATTCGCTACGAGGGCATTCAGCAACTCCGCGCCATGCCGAATCCGTCCGTCCGGCAGGCCGCCATGAAGGCGGGTCAAGGAGTCTATTGGCGATCCGCCGGCATTTCCCAGACTGGCACGGTCAGTGGCCGCGCGGCGAACATTGGTTTCGATTCGTCCGGTGGAATCTACCTCTGTGAGCCGAACGGCGGTCTTTGGAAAACAATCGATAACGGTGCGACTTGGAAGTGTTTGAGTGATTCATGGCCAGTATTGGCCGCAAGCGCCGTGGCAATCGATCCCAAGAACCAGAGCACGATCTATGCTGCTACCGGAGAGGCCTTCGGCGGGTTAGACCAAACGAGCCAAAGCAATGGGCAGGTACCTGGCTATGGCATTTGGAAGTCGGTTGATGGCGGAATGAACTGGACGAACGTCGGGAAGAGCCTCGGCAACTACTTCAATGGCATCTTGATCAATCCCGTCAACACCAACATCGTGTGTGTCGCCGGTGCAAGTTCGATACTCCGCTCCACGGATGCGGGCGCGACATGGAAGACCGCGGTATCGCTGAATGGCAACCTGCCCAGCCTGGTGATGGACCCAGTGGATCCGGCTGTGCTTTATGCCGCTGCGGGAAGTCAGTTGATGAAGTCTACCGATTCGGGTGCGCATTGGTACAAACCTGCACTGACGAATTTCCCGTCCGCGAGCAATGGTGGCCTGATGGTGCTCGGCATGACTCCCAAGAATCACCTTTTTCTTTATGTCAGCTCCGGGATCGCAATGAATGGTGTACCTGGCGGAAAGATCGGACTCTCACGCGACTCCGGCGCAACCTGGGAAACTACGCTCCTCGATACCGGCAGCAGTAATTATTTGGCAGGGCAAGGCTGGTATGCGAACGCGCTCGGCGTGAGCCCTGTGGATACAAACGTTGTGCTCTTTGGCGGGCTCGACGTGTATTACTCGAATCACAATGGCTCGCAGCCCATCCACGTCTCAAACTCCAACGGCAACGCTGGCCAAACGAATTACACGCACGCCGATATTCATGTGATTGCATACCATAACGGAATTGCGTACTTGTTGAGCGATGGTGGGATCTTCTATAGCTTGCCGAGTGAGAATGGACAGTCCTGGCACTCCGAGATGAATACGAACCTCGGCACATTCCAACAAGTCGGTGGCGATGCCTACGCTCCCGGTGGGGAGATTCAATTCTTTATTGCTGGTGCGCAGGATAACGGCACAACGAAATGGACACCCGGCAACATGGTCGGTCCGCTCATCAATGGTGGAGACGGTGGCCGTTGCTTCATTGGCCAAAAGAACGGCACACCGATTTATGCCTCCTACCCTGATTTCACTGGATCGGCAGTCATTTACAAATCTGAAGGAGGAGGCTTCAGCCCAAACGTCTTGGCCAGCAGTGCGGGGATTCAGGCCGATCGTCAAAGCGGATACATGTTCTATGACGTTTGCGAATCCGACCCGAATTACGTGATCATGTGCGGATCATCCAAAGTGTGGTTGACGACCGATGGATTCTCGAATCCACCGACAGACATCAATAGTATTACCACCGTGGCAAAAGTCGGATACCCGGCCTATGCCCACGTTTCCAAGCTCGATCCGTCGTATATGTATGTTGGAAGCACTGTGGGCAATCTCTATTGGTCCTCCGACATGGGCGGATACTGGACCAAGATGACCTCACCAACCAAAGCGATGGGCAGAACGACATGGATCACGACCCTCCCGGACGATCCCACGGCGGTCTATGCCACAACAACTACCGCCACAGGCCATCCACTTTGGACTTCACAGGACAATGGTCAGACCTGGACACAACCAACCCCACAGACCGTACTTCCGGTTGGTCTCTATCGGGCGGTTGCCGTGGACGCGCAAGGCGATATCTTCCTTGGCCACGATGGCGGCGTCGTTGTAATGGACCACCGCGACTCAACTTGGGTACCACTCCCGAACGGTATGCCGCTCGCGATGGTGACGGCTCTGCAGGTCCGGGGACATTACCTTATTGCAACGACGTATGGTCGCGGGATGTACTATATCGATATCAATCAACTGCTATATGGCGCCGGCGTCGCAACCGCAAGCCAGCCGAGTCCAGTCTCGATCGAGAGCGTCTATCCGAATCCGATCACGACCGGCGCGGCGATATCAACAATTCGATATTCACTTGAAGGTGCGTCGCTCGCTCACGCTGCGGTCTATGATAATCTTGGTCGCGAAGAGCGCGTGCTGCTCAATGAGTGGTCCGCAAAAGGCGAGCACGAGAAGTCGTTCGATTTGAGCGGCCTTCCGGCCGGCCAGCATTACATCATGCTCTCGGCCGCTGGCGTCGCGGTTACCAAGCCGATTACGATCGAATAACAGTTTGTGGGGACGTGCGTAGCACGTCCCTACAGATAGCGGTTGAAGAATCCGCTCGTTAGCTCGATCACCTTCTCGAACGCCGGAGTCATCCCGGCAAATGGATGCTCCGTCCCGAATGTGTGACCAGTTCGTGGGATGATCGCGAGTTCGGACCTCTCCCCTCTTGCCGCATCCGCAATAGATTGAGACTCAGCCACCGGTGCTGTTAGGTCCTCGGAGCCAGCAACAACAAGCAGCGGCTTTTGTTGCTGTGCGAGCGATTCCGCTGCTATGAGAATATCAAGCTCCTCGCGGTGCATTTCGAAATCATCGAGTAGTCCTCGATTCAGCCGCATGATCTGCCCTGTCCGCTGATTCGTGATCTCTGTGTAGCCTTCCCGTTTCCAGACCTCTGCTTGCCGCTCGGTCCATCGCTCGAAGCTTGCAACCGGCGCCAGCGCCACGACGGCCTTTACGCTTGTCGATTTGCTCGCTGCCAGGATTGCGGTCGCGGCTCCCCGCGAGTGCCCCATCAGGCCGATGCGATTGCGGTTGATCTCGCACTCATCAATAGGAAGCCCTTCGCCGGACGCAATGACACGGATCACATCCTGCACTTCTTCGATATCGCGAGTAAACGTCGTTTGCGCGAAACGGTCAAGCTCGGTAATGTTTAACAGGTCATCGCCGACACCGTTGTGCGAGAAGTTAAACGCGATCGTAACGAATCCCGCGTGGGCGAGCCGCTCCATCATCGTTGGGAATGGTCCCCAATCCTTGAAGCCTTTGAAGCCATGCAGAAAGATGATGACGGGCCGTGGGTCAACCACCCCCTGCCCCCGCCTTGAAAAGGCGGGGGTTGCCACATACCTCAGGTCAGCCCGCAGCTTCTCGCCGTTGCGGGAGAGGATGACAAACTGTTTGTGGATCATGCTTCGACGGCACTCGGCAGTTTCTCGAACACGTAGTGCCCGCTGT
Organism: Candidatus Kapaibacterium sp.; assembly: GCA_017882165.1. GTDB lineage: Bacteria > Bacteroidota > Ignavibacteria > Palsa-1295 > Palsa-1295 > PALSA-1295. Next base: position 12,079 of record JADGPZ010000067.1, on the reverse strand, counting down.
CGTCGTGATCGACGCGGACCGAGTCACCGGCCGCGAACTCGCCGGCCAGCATTTTCATCGCCATCGGATCGATCACAGCGCGCTGGATCACGCGCTTGAGCGGACGGGCGCCGTAGGCCGGATCGAAACCGCTCTGCGCGAGCCAGTCCCGCGCGTCGCTCGTAACTTCGAAGTGAATGTTCGCCTTCTCGAGCATCTCGGTCGCGCGGGCGACTTGAATATCGACAATGCGGCGAATGTCGGCTTGCGTCAGCGGCTTAAACATCACGATCTCATCGATTCGGTTGAGGAATTCCGGCCGAATCGCCTTTCGTAGCTCGGCGAGCAGTTTCGTGCGAAGATCGGATAGCAGGCGGTCGCGGTTCTCGTCCGTCAGCCGCACCATTTCCTTGGTGATGATCTGCGAGCCGATGTTCGACGTCATGATGATGATCGTGTTTTTGAAATCGACCGTCCGGCCCTGCGAATCGGTCAATCGGCCATCGTCGAGCACTTGCAGGAGGATGTTGAACACATCCGAGTGCGCCTTCTCAATCTCATCAAGCAAGAGGACACTATAAGGTCTCCGCCTCACCGCTTCGGTGAGCTGCCCGCCTTCTTCATAGCCGACGTATCCCGGCGGGGCACCAATGAGCCGCGACACCGAGAATTTCTCCATGTATTCCGACATGTCGATTCGGACCATCGCGTGCTCGTCATCGAACAGGAATTCCGCAAGCGCGCGGGCAAGCTCCGTCTTGCCGACACCAGTCGAACCGAGAAAGATGAAGCTGCCGATGGGCCGGTTTTGGTCCTGGAGTCCGGCGCGGGAACGGCGGATTGCGTTCGAAACGGCGGTGACGGCTTCGTCCTGACCTACGATCCGCTCGTGGAGCCGGTCCTCCATACGCACCAGCTTTTCACGTTCGCTTTCGAGCATTTTCGAGACGGGAATGCCCGTCCATCTGGCGACGACCTCAGCAATATCCTCCGGCCCGACGACTTCTTTCAGCATCTGTTTCTCATGCTGCAATCGCTCGAGTTCGTCCTGCTTCTTCTTCAGATCGGCTTCGACCGTTGGGATTTTGCCATACCGCAACTCAGCAACGCGGGCGAGTTCGCCCTGACGTTCGAGCTGTTCGGCTTCGATGCGGAGTTGCTCGATCTCCTCGCGCTGAGAGCGGATGCCTTTGATCAGGCTTTTTTCGTGCTCCCAGTGCGAGCGCAGTTGAGTCCGCTGTTCCTGGAGTTCGGCGAGTTCTTTGTCAATTTCGCGCAGACGCGCTTCGGTGGCTTGGTTTGGTGAGGCCATAGGTGATTCTTAAACAACATGGGTGCTACGGGGCGTTCATTGAATGAGACTGATCGGACATATCGGACTGATAGTACCGATATGACCGACAAAGCGGCCAGCACCGCCACCGAAAGGGATTTGATTGCCAAAGAAAATCTTTTTTGGCTCCTTCCCATCCGTCCTGCTGTTCTGCGGCGCTCATGGAATTATCCTCGCTTTCCTCGTTGGTCGAGATCGTCGTGCGCAGCACGGTCGTCTATCTGGTCATTCTGCTGGGATTCCGGCTGGCCGGCAAGCGGCATATCTCGCAGCTTTCACTGCTCGATTTCGCGCTCATCCTGCTTGTCTCGAACGCCGTGCAGAACGCCATGGTCGGCGCGGATACCTCGCTTGTGGGTGGCATTGTGGCAGCTTCGACGCTCATTGCTATCAACGTTCTCCTAACCAAGCTCATCTTCAGCAGGGAGGGCGTTGCCCATCTGTTGGGTGGAGAGCCGCGCCTCCTCGTCCGCAACGGACGTTTCGTGATGTCGAACCTTCAGCACGAGTCGATCCGGCCCGAGGAGATCGAGGAGCAGATTCGCGAGCACGGATTCAAGGACATCACCCAGGTTAGAACGGCGATACTCGAAATCGATGGCTCCATCAGTGTTATCCCGTACGACGTTGAAGGCAAGCATATCGAGCACCACATGCCGTTCGTCCGCCATCGCCATCGTGGGCGGCGCGGACTCAGACCATAAGCAATCATGATCGCGCTCGAACACATCTCGATGCAGTTCACGGGAGATTACCTCTTCCGTGATGTCACGTTCACAGTGCGACCCGGCGACCGAATGGGACTCGTCGGCCCAAACGGCGCCGGCAAAACAACACTTCTTCGGATTATCGCAGGTGTGTACGAACCGGAAAGTGGTTCGGTAAATTTACCGACCGCCTACAAGACCGGCTATTTGCCTCAGGAGCCGACACTTGACGCGGCAGCGCAAGAGCGCTCACTGCTCGCAGAGGCGTTGCGGGCCAAAGAAGATTTGATCGAAGTCGAAGAGCAGCTCGCCGAGGTTCAGAAGCAGATGGAAGACCCCGATCAGGACCACATGGGTCCAGAGTTTGCGCGGATACTCGAGCGATTCGGGACCCTGCATCATAAGTTTGAAGACTTAGGCGGGTTCGAACTCGAAGCCGCCGCGAAGAAAGTCCTCAAAGGACTTGGCTTCCGAGAGTTGGATTTCGAGCGGCCGCTCGCTGAGTTCTCCGGTGGCTGGCAAATGCGACTGTTGCTTGCGAAGCTGCTCATTGCGCGGCCCGATGCACTCTTGCTCGACGAGCCGACGAACCATCTCGATCTCGAAAGCTTGTTCTGGCTCGAAGAGTATCTCCGTGGCTATGACGGCACGATTGTCATTGTCTCGCACGATCGCGCATTCCTGAATGCGATCACAAACCGGACCGCCGAGATCGATCGCTCGAAGATCGAGGTCTATGCCGGCAATTACGAATATTACGAGCGGACGAAAGCCGAGCGCGAGGCACAGCTCGTCGCACAGGCCCAGAACATCGATGCAAGACGGCGAGAATTAGAAAGCTTCGTCGAGCGCTTTCGCTACAAAGCGACCAAAGCCAAGCAAGCACAGTCGCGCATCAAGATGCTCGAACGTATGGAGCGGATCGAGCTTGCGGGGCATGGGCCTTCGGTCCACTTCAACTTTCCACCGGCTCCAGCCTCTGGCCGGATGGTCTTCGAAGTCGAACGCGGCGCAAAGTCCTACGATGGCTCGCATAATATTTTTTCCAATGTTGATCTTCGCATCGAGCGCGGCGACCGCGTCGCGCTGCTCGGCAAGAACGGCGAAGGCAAAACCACGATGGGCAAGATTTTCGCCGGACAAGAGCGGCTCACCGGCGGCGAGTTCACGCTCGGGCACAATGTCTTGCTTGGGTACTACGCGCAGCATCAGGCGGAGGCGCTCGACCCGAAGCTAACAGTGCTCGAAACGGTCGAGAGCATCACACGGGCACAACTTTTTCACGCAACCGCATCGAGCACCATGCCACGCTCGCAGGCGCAGATCCGCTCGCTGCTCGGCGCATTCCTTTTCCGTGGTGATGATGTCTACAAACCTGTTCGAGTTCTTTCGGGCGGTGAGAAGGCGCGCCTTGCAATTGCGAAGATGCTACTCGAACCGACGAACACACTCGTGCTCGACGAGCCGACGAACCATCTCGACATGGCCTCGAAAGAGGTCGTCAAGGAAGCGCTGTTGCAATTCGAGGGCACCGTCGTTGTTGTCTCTCACGATCGCGATTTTTTGGAGGACTTGACCGACCGGCTGATCACCTTCCATGATGGGATCGTCAAGGAATACACGAAGCCACTCGAAACGTATCTGGAAGAACTTCGGGCATCCGAGATTGCACTCATCCAGAGCAAGAAGTCCGCAGCGCGTCAGGCAGGCCGGGAGTCAAGCGCAGTCAAGCCAACCGCAAGCCCAGAGAAATCGAAGAAAGTCACAGTTCCGCCCGAGGCGACCGCAGCTCAGCGCGAAGCTGCTTCCCGTGATCAGAAGCGCCGGGAGGCCGACGAGCGAAACGCAAAATTCAAACGAGAGCGTCCACTCCGGAACAAGATCACCGATTCCGAGAAGAAGATCGAGGCGATCGAAAAGGAGAAGCTCGGAATCGAAGATGCCATGTTCGATCCGGATTACTACTCAGATGCTGAACGAGTCAAATCGAATGTGGAGCGGCTCGCGGTTCTAAAAAGTGATCTCGAAAAGCAGTTCTTCCGATGGTCGCAGTTGAGTGAGGAGTTGGAGAAGCTGGTGGCTTAACGACGCGCAAACGAGTGAAGAATGATCCCGCTCGCAATAGCCACATTGAGTGAGTCCACATTCGGCTGCATCGGAATCTCTACCAGCACGTCACACACATCCATCACTTCGCGCCGGAGTCCCCACCCTTCGGAGCCGAATACAAGTATCACGCTTCCCTGCCGCTCAACAGCATCGAGTGGAATGCTCTCTTTTGTGATCGCTGCACCAATGATCCGGCATAACCGCTCGGTGTGAAGTTGCAAGAGTGCCCCGGCAAGATCAGGGACATGAACGATCTCGATATCAACGATCGTCCCCATCGAGACGCGGACGGAACGGCGCAAATAGGGATTGCACGATTGAGCGTCGACGAGAATAGCCTGCGCGCCGAAGGCCGCCGCAGTTCTGATAATCGCTCCCATATTCTCCGCGTCAGCAATCCCATCGAGCGCGACCGCAAGGAATGGCTCCGGCCATTGGGCAACTAGATCGGCGAACGATCGGTCAGGCGGAATCCGCACGGCCAACATCACTCCCTGGTGCAAATGATAGCCAATGATCTGCTCCATTTCGGATTTCGGCGCGACGTAGAGGTCCGTATGGTCGCTGCGATTCTCAAGCAGTGGACGAAGTGAGTCCAGTTGCTCCGGAGTCATGAACGCCTTTGGCACCTCGAACGGACTGGCGAGAATCTTGGCTACAACCTTTTCGGATTCCGCGATAAAGAGTCCGCGATCGAAGTGTCCGCCTTTGCCCTTCAGCGACCGGAAATCCTGGACAGCATCCGGATCGTAAGAGTCAATTACGCGAAAGGACATTACTCCAGCCCGGATTTTGTCACTTCGATCATGACGCGACGGTTGAGCGCCTTGCCCTCCGGCGTGTTGTTCGGAGCGATCGGTCGGTCCGGGCCATACCCGTGGGCACTCAATCGACCGGGGCTCGTCCCTTTCGATACAAGATAGGCGACGACGGCATCCGCACGATCCTGTGAGAGTTTCATATTCCGTCCGCGATCTCCATCGGCATCGGTATGTCCCTGAATCTCAATCGAGAGTCCCGGCAACCGCCGCATCAACTCGACAACATTATTCAGCATGTCCACCGATTCATGCTTGAGTGTACTCTTGCCGACATCGAAGAGCACCTTATCCAGACGCATGAGGGTGCCCTTCAGATCCTTTTCCGACATGGTAGGATCCCACGCACTCCCTTGTGGAAGATTGAAGCCCGGTCGAAATCGGCTATTGAGCACAATCTTCCAAATGTCGCTCTTCCCGAAGCCTTTGGTCGAGGTCTCATGTGCACTCGAAAAATAAGCTGTGTCTCCACGCGCACTGATTGTGAAGTACGCATCGAAGGAGGGCGTATTGAATGGCTCCCCAAGATTCATTGGTTCGGACCAGTGCATCCATGTGGAGTCAAGCCTTCGAACGAGAAAGATGTCGTAACCACCCACGCCGCCACGCCCATTTGTCGAAAAATAGAGCGTGCGATCATCATACGCGATAAAGGGCGAAATCTCATCACCCGGTGTTGAAAGCTGCGCGATCAACTCGGGTTGCGACCAATGGAGGTGATCATCGAGGTTACGAGAGAGATAGAGATCGTGCCCACCAAGGCCGTCCTTGCGTTTGAGTGAGAGTATCATCGTCTTCTCATCGTTGGAGATGGTCATCATCGCGATGGTGGTGTCATTGTAATAATCGTCAATCTCGAGTGGCTCGGGAAACGCCCATGATCCATCCGGTTGCTTCTCGCTCATCGAGAAGCCCTTTCCGCCAGTACCATCAGTCCGGTAAGTGTTTTGCAAATAAAGATGCGTCGCCGTGCTGTTGATGGCGCGGACACCATCATAGTTGGTTGTGTTCAGCGGTCCCGGCAATTTTTCGGCCTTCGACCACGATCCATCCGATTGGCGGAGCGAGTACCAAATGTCCTCATCGTTTGGATTCTTCGCATAACCCGTGTTCGAAGGATCGCCCTTGCGGGTGAAGTACATTACGGTCTCATCCGGTGTCAGGACCGGAAATAACTCGCCATATTGTGAATTGATGTTCGGCCCCAGATTGATTCTCTCAAACGCGATGGCGGCTGGGCCTGCCGTGGACTTAGCGCGCTTAGTGTTTGGCGGTGGAATCTCGATGACCGTCCCAGTTTGCGGATGTTTCTGGGCAAGGCTTGGCCCCGATGCCAATATCGTCTGGGCAACAAGAACCGCAAGACAAAACAAGCGGCGCGCTGGAGCGAAGATACGGATCTTTGCGCGGATGCGCGCCGCTGGGCAATTGTGCAAACGCATGAAAAGGCAACGCAGAATTGCGCAGATGGGTTTGCGCGATTGTGGCTCCAGAGCTGGCCTCACTCGGAAGCCGGATCCCCTAACCGGGAATAGCTGGAACCGTCGTTCTCCATTCTGGTTTGAACATGGGCGCCCCGACACAGTACATTACGCACTATGCCGCTTCCCGATCTTGAGAGTGTCATGCTTCCGCTCCTCCGATTCATGGGCGATGGTAAGCCACATGCCACGGGCGATGCCGAAGCCTATCTTGCAGAGTTCTTTCAATTCACTCCGAGCAAGAGTGATGGAAAATCTGGCGCCAAATCGCCGCGACTCCGAAGCAGAGTCACCGGGGCAACAACGCAATTTAAGCAGGCGAGTCTCGTTGAGCCGGTTTCGCGCGGCGTCTATAAGATCACTGCGCGAGGACTCGAACTGCTGGCCAACGCTCCGACGACGATCAATCTCGGATTTCTGCGGAGTCTATCTGCACCCGCGCGCCCGAAGCCTTCAAACGGTCATTCCGAAACCAATCCGCGCGAAGACCTCCGGCGCGCCTTCTCCGCACAAGGCGAAGCACTTCGCGCCGAGGTATTAGGCATGGTCAAATCGTGTTCCTCCTCATGCTTCGAACAGGTCGTCATCGATCTTTTGGTGGCGATGGGCTATGGGGGGCCACGAGCGCGGGCCGGAAGCCAGATCGGCCGTACTGTTCTCGCTCATGGCAAGGAAGGTAGTCTTGAAGCCGTCATCAAAGCACACAAACTCGGGCATGAGGCCGTCTACGTGCTCGCACACCGCTGGCCGGAGAGCATCGGCGCGTCTGTCTCGCAGCGATTCGCGAATGTCCTCGAAGGTGTCCCCGCGCGCAATGGCGTGATCATCACGACCTCCGACTTCACGGAAGCCGCTATCGGTGTTTTTGCCGAATCAGAGAAGAAGATATTCCCCATCGACGGTCCCGAACTCGCGCGGCTGATGATCCACCACAACATCGGCGTGAGCGAGGAGCAACGTTATATCGTCAAGCAAGTCATTGCATCTTACTTCGGGACAGACGTTTGAGCGGCTGCCGGAGGATCGTCTTCAGCTTGTCCGGCGCGGCGCGGCGCGGATCACCCAAATAGATCTCGTGATGCTTGCCGGTTAGCTGCGCTCCTTGCTCGATTATGAAGATATGGAGCTTTTGAATCGTCGGCCCTTCCTCGGCGTAGGGACCAACATACATGATCTGGACGCACTCGCCTTCTTTCCACTTTTCAAAGCGTACCTTAGGAAGGGCAGGCACGTCTTTCTTGGCGGTCACTTCCTTCACGGCAGCAGTGACTTCTGCCTTTGTGATGAATTCCGGTTGCGCGAGCATCAGCGTCCACTTCCACTTGGCTTTGTTGCCTGTCGCGAAATCGGACATGTCGTCGCTCCACCATAGCCCTTCGAGCGGCGTGATTCGATAATCGCTTTCTTCGCCACGCTTCTTGCGGCCAAACTTGATGGTGTAGGCAAGGCTGTAGAGTGCCTGGACGGCATCCTGAAATTCCTTCGAGGTGTTCGGATCGCCCTGGCCGTCAACCATAAGGTACGGCATCTTCGGCACGCTAACGAACTTTGGTGTCTTGACGCTCGCAGCGTACAGCTTCTTTACTTCATCGTTTAGTGCGGTCTTGGCCATATCGGTTTGAAGTTTGAATGAATAATGGAAGTACAGCAATTTGGATGCCGTAAGAGCGAACTTGCGAGCTTGCGGCGATTCCAATGGGATGCAGGGCGGGGCGCGTTAAGCTGTTGAACTTGATCCAGAAGATTTCCCACAAGTCTTTTTCGACGATGCGGTAATGCAGCCTGTAAAAACGCGCTGGCCAGGCGTGTGCCTGGCCAGTGGTGAACTCTCTTTCGCGTAGTGTGAAATTGTTGTTGTGCTGAGTGCTTGCCGTTCAATGATTAGTCGGGGACGGCGTAGTTGAAGATGACATAATTGACCGTCGCTCCCTCGTTGGTGCTCCAGCCGCGAAGTGTCGTCCTGCCCAAATTGATTGTAAACGACCCTGTCGACAGGCCACTAACCCAGACGCTGTAGTCGACGGGAGTGCTGTTCGTACCATTCGCGACCACGGTCAGCATGATGATACTGCTCGCTGTCACTGCGGAGTTACTGACGACTGTGGTTAGTGCGGCGGAATTGGAACCATCCGTGTGCGTGAGGGTGACCATGCCCGTTATTGGAGGTGTTGGTACCGTCACGGTCATCGGTTGCCAAGAGTTGGCCGACTGATTGTAACCGAGAAACTGCCCATCTGAAGGTTCTGACGACTCTAACGGAATACCTTGGAGTGCCGTGATGGTCATCCGCGCGCTATTATTGTCCAGGACGAACTCATCCGAGAACCCATTAAACGTCGGCACGCCATTGTCCAGCACGGCATCTCCGCCGAGTGTCATTCCTTGAGCAATCCCGCCTGCGTTTCCGACAAAGATATTGCCAGGAGCCAGTTGCGCATCGAGTTTATTGGTCATCGCCGTCCCCAATCCATTTGCGGTCTCATCGACATACTGTTTGGTCGCTGCGTCGGTCGGATCGACGGGCGCACCGAGCGAGGTGATTCGTTGCTCGTTCGCATCGCCGCCCTGGAGCATTGAGAGTGGACTTGCGATTATCGTCGTCGCGCCTTCGCCAATCCCGAGCATGGAGGCGCCAAAGATATTGAGCGCATTAAACGCCCCCACTGTTCCGTCCACCGGAACATCGGTGCGTAGCTGGAGCTCATTCGCATTGAGCACGAAGTGTCCTGGATCGAAAGCAAGGTTAAGATTCCCGGCCTCGCCAAAATACAATGCGTTGCCAGCAAATCCTGTGGTCATTTGACGGCTCGTGATGGTGCCCGGCTTAATCCAGCTACCGAGGATCCCTCCAGAATCGAGTGCAACGGAGATGAGTCCCGTAATACCGCCTCCAATCAGACCCCGTCCGAGCGTGATACCAGTGATCTGGCTTGCAGCACCAGAAATCACAACTTGCCCGGTCGCGAGATTGCGTTCGACGGAGATATTCGGTCCTCCCGCAATCTCCAGATTGCCATTCACCGCCGGCATCCCGTTGAGTGTCAGCGGCGCAGGCAGTAACGCCGGGCTAATATGACCGTTGATGTCCAGTGGCATGGGAAAGATCTTCCCATTCTCTGGCGTTGCGCTGGCCAGCAGTCCGTCTATCGAATGCGTCGAAAGCGCATACGGCACGGCTGTCAGCCGAGTACGTGGCACCAATTCAGGACTTCCATTAACACTGATGCCGAGTTCGATGGCCTGCGTAAGATCAATCGACGCTGGAATACCGCCCATCACGGAGCCGAGCTCGATCCCAAAAACGCCATTCGTAACCGGAACGCCTGTGAATGACTCTGTGACGAGTACGGCGCCGGAACCAGCATAATAATAGGTGACATCAAGGTTGACTGCACCGTTCATCGCTACCGAGTTGCTCTTCAAGAGCCCCTGGTAGGATATAGTCTGAACCGGCTGAGCCACGGATGTTAACGCAAGGCCGAAGCTCAGCAGAACCGCGAGCGTCGGCAGAATGATGGAGTTTGGAATGAGGCTCTGGCCCCATCTCGCTCTCTTCAACATGGTAATCATGATCATTGAGTGTAAGTGTGTGATTGTGAGAACCTCGCATGCCCCTGGTCAGAGAGTATGTAGGCGTAAGCCGACGACGGTGTCATCGAATGACACATCGATTGTCGGACTCCAGATTGAGCTGCTCCCACAGCTCATCGAGGAATGATTCGCGTGTCGTTCACGCGCACTCGCTACGTGCCTACAAATGGGCTTCGAGTGTCATGGAGCGTAGGAAGTAACATGCCAGACCCCGCATTAACAGTAGGCTTGAAGGCAAGTATCGCGTGTTAAGGATAGAGACGAATTCTGCTCTCCTTGCAATGGCACAATGCAACTTACGTTTCGGCGCACCAACGGTATAGCATAAACAACTGACGCATCGGCGGCAAACACTCTAACACTTTCTTCCCGATTGCTGCTGGCACACTCACGCTTGCATCCGCACGGTCCATGCTTGCAATGACTGCATGAAACTCTTTAGCACTTTTCGCGTCACGTCGTCCGTAAGCTTGCCGTTCGCATCGAATTTCTCTAGTGCCCGTGCGATCATTACTTCTGGTTTGTTCATCGGAAGCAAATTCAGAAAGACGCATGACTGACGAAGGTGATACTGCGCCCGAGCGCCGCCGAGCATTCCTGTCGAAGCACTTAGGATTGCGCACGGCTTTCCGTTGAAGGGATTATCCGCCGGAGGCCGCGAGACCCAGTCAATCGCGTTCTTCAGCACGCCGGGCATCGAGTAGTTGTACTCGGGAGAGGCGAAGAGAATCGCATCGGCGGCTTTGATCTGGTCCTTCAGTCGCCGCACCACTGGCGGAATCCCGGCAGTCTCCACATCCTGATTATAGAGCGGCAGATCGCCAATCTCTGCAATCTCTATCTGCATATCCGGCGGTGCAACTTCAATCGCGGCACCGACTGCCATGCGGTTATATGAGGCAGCGCGAAGACTGCCGATGAGTGCAAGAATGTGCATGTCTGAACCGTGATTTATGAGATTAATAGGATTGTGGGATGAGAACGCTTATGCCAGATCAAACAAAAGGAACTCCGCTTCCCCGGTCTCGGACGCGGTGATGAGGATTTCATGTTCATCCTCGATCGCCAGCGAATCGCCATGATGGAGCGTGATCTCGCCCACATGAATCGTCCCACGCGCCACCTGCAAGAATCCCGCGCGGCCTTCGATGAAATGGTGCTTGAGTTGCACGCCGTCGGACACAATGCTCGCAAAGACCGTTGCATCCTGATTGATCTGGACGCTATCGTTCTGCCCGTCGTGCGAGGCGATTCGGCAGAACGTGTTGCGTTTCTCCTGATCGTGAAACGTCCGCTGCTCGTAGCTCGGAGTAAGGCCGTGATGTTGCGGGTAGAGCCAAATCTGCAAAAGGTGCACCGGCTCTTCTTTCGAGGGGTTGTACTCGCTGTGGACGACGCCAGTGCCGGCGGTCATGCGCTGCACATCACCGGCACGAATGATGCCTTTGTTAGACATCGAGTCCTCGTGCTCCAGCGCGCCGGCAAGGATGTAGGTGATGATCTCCATGTCGCGGTGCGGGTGCATTCCGAAGCCACCTCCGCCAGCGATCGTGTCCTCATTGATGACACGAAGCGTGCGAAAGTGCGTGTGCGCGGGATCGTAGTAATCCGCGAAACTGAAGGTGTGGTATGTGTTGAGCCAGCCGTGATTGACGTGGCCGCGCTCGTTGGAAAGGCGTTTGGTAAGCATAATGATTCGTGTTGCCACAAAGATACGGCTACCAGAACATGCGGTTTCGATGCAAAAATCGCTGTGTTTGAAAAAAGTATCAGATTAATTTGCAACCGGAAGTCGCCACGAGCGTTTTATACATGGAGAGCTTCGTGCGAGCTGTCCTGAATCGTCTCCAGCTATGTGGAACAAACTCGTTCTCTTTTCTTCCATCGCTTCCATCGTTATCGGATTCGCACCGACCGCGAGCGCGCAGTGGGCGCACTTGGGTCAGGGGTTACCGGCGAATCAAATGGTAACGGCACTATGCGTCGTAGACACCACCGTCTTTGCTGGTACCGCCGACAGCGGCGTCTATCGGTTCAACGAGCCGAGTAACACATGGGAGG